>NZ_QQZY01000034.1 GCF_003351045.1 Gaiella occulta | reverse complement strand
CTGCGCGGCTGGCGGCTGGGGCGTTGCGTCTGGGTCGTCGATCGCGGCTTCTCCTCGGACGCGAATCTGCGCTACCTGAGCCGCGGCGGCGGCCACTGGATCGCCGGCGAGCGGATGCGCGACGGCTCGGCGGACGCGCAGGCCGCGCTCGCCCGGCCCGGCCGCTACCAGACGGTGCGCGACAACCTGCGCGTCAAGGACGTCCGCCTCGGCGAGGGCGACAGCGCCCGCCGCTTCGTCGTCTGCCACAACCCGGCCGAGGCCGAGCGCGACAAGGTCGAGCGAGACACCCAGCTCGCCCGGCTCGAGGCGGAGCTCGCCCGGATCGAGGCGGCACGCGCGAAGGCGAAGACGACGAAGGCGCAGGCGGCGCACACGCGGGCCGAGTGCGCGCTCAGGGACCACCCGACCCTCTCGCGCTACCTGCGCCAGACCGCGAGCGGCCGCCTCCAGATCGACCGTGGCAAGATCGCCGCCGAGGAGCGCCTGGACGGCAAATACCTGCTCTCCAGCTCGGACCCCGACCTGAGCGCGGAGGAGATCGCGCTCGGCTACAAGAACCTGCGCGAAGCCGAACGCTCCTTCCGCGACCTGAAGACCACCTTGGAGCTGCG
>NZ_QQZY01000033.1 GCF_003351045.1 Gaiella occulta | reverse complement strand
CGGCGGCGAGAGCGGGGAGTTGCCGATAGCCCTTGACGCGACGGAACTGGGTGGAGGCGGCGAGCATGCCGGCGGCTGCCCTGCGGAGCCGCATGTCACCTCGCTGCCAGTGCTTCACGTTGCGCGCGTGGTCACGGACGATCTCGATCATCGACTCCATTGGGTTGGTGCTCATCACCGTCTTCAGCAGCGAGCCGGTGATACCGAGCCGGGTGACGGTGAGCGTGTCGGCGAGGCCCTCGCGGAGACTCGCGGCCGCGTCGGGGTTGACCTTGGCGAGTTGTGCGGCGAGCGCACGAAGCGCGGCTTCGGCTTCGGCGGCGTTCGGGTTCGTCCAGGCGGCGCGGAGTTTGCGGCGCACCCACAGCCGCTCGGTCTCGGGGAGGTGGTCGAGCAGGTTCCGTTCTTTGTGCACGCGGCAGCGGGCGATCACGGCCTGCTCGCCGAATACCTGCTTGATCGCCTTCGCGAGTGCCTTGCCGCCGTCGATCACGAAGAGGATCCCCTGCGAGGCGTCGAGGCCGCGGTCGCGTAGGTTGCCGATCAGGCCGCGGACGACGGTCGCGTTCTCGGTTGACCCCTCGACCACCCCGAGCGGCACCTTCGTCCCGTCCGCGGTGACACCGAGCGCACCAACCATCGTGTGCCCGGCGAAGTCGAAGCCGTCGACGAACACGATCAGCCAGCGCTG
>NZ_QQZY01000032.1 GCF_003351045.1 Gaiella occulta | reverse complement strand
GGCGTTCGTGGTGCCGCCCTCCGGGCCGAACCAGGTGTGGCAGCTCGACTTCAGCGAGTTCGAGACCCGGATCGGCGGCCGCTGGCAGATCGGCGGCTGCAGCGACTACTGGTCGAAGTACGAGCTCGGCTGGCACGTATCGCCGACCCAGAACCAGCACGACGCGATCGCCGCCCTGCGGCTCGCGCTGACCGAGACGCAGCGGCTGCTCGGCACGACGCTGCTCGAGGCCGTGACAGATCCCGAGACGGGCGAGGTGCGGCCCGTTGCAGTTGTGACCGACAACGGCGGCTGCTTCCGATCCGGGCGGTTCGCCCGCTTCATCGACGAGCACCCCGAGCTGATCCACATCCGTACCCGCCACAAGAGCCCCGGCCAGAACGGCGTCCGCGAGCGCGCCTTCCAATCGTTGAAGTACGAGCACCTCTACCGGCTCGAGATCGACGACGGCCACGACCTCGCCGCCGAGACCGAGGCCTACCGGCAGCTCTTCAACGAGGTCCGACCCCACCAATCACTGGGCGGACGCAGACCGCTCGACGTCCACATCGCGGCGGCTCAAACGCCGCCGACACCCAAGCAAACCGAGCCCGAAACCCTGCCACTTTCGTGAAGCAGGACACGGCGGCGAGAGCGGGGAGTTGCCGATAGCCCTTGACGCGACGGAACTGGGTGGAGGCGGCGAGCATGCCGGCGGCTGCCCTGCGGAGCCGCATGTCACCTCGCTGCCAGTGCTTCACGTTGCGCGC
>NZ_QQZY01000031.1 GCF_003351045.1 Gaiella occulta | reverse complement strand
TGACACGGTGGTCAGCTACCACCCCGACCCGCCGCAACTGCTCCGCGCTCGCCTACGGCTCGCGCTCCACAGCAGCGGCGGAAAGAATCTCAACCGGCTCGTACACCACAAGCTGGGACGCTACTCGAGCGACCGCCGCCGCGTGCACGTGCCCTTCGAGGAACGCCTCGACGGTCATCTCGAAGCTGAAGGACGCCGACTGAGCACCCGAGTAAGGCAGCGACGCAACAAGCGCGTACACGCGCCGCTCCTGCCCGTCGATCACCAGCCGGGTCGGCATCTCCGCCCAATCGAGCTGCAGCACCTGCCCCGGCCGATAGCCCGTCCGCTGCGCCGGCCGCACCGGACGCGGTCGAAGCGCGCGCAAGCGTCGCTTCACCAGATCGACCGATCCGTCGTAGCCGTACTCGTCGCGCAGCAGCTCGGTCGCGCGCGGCGCCTTGATCTGCGGCCACTCAGCCAGCAGCCGCCGCAGCACCGGTTCGAACGGATCGAGCTTCGACCCCGCCGCTGCTCGCCGATAGCGCGGGGGCTCCGCGCTCGCCGCGAGCCTGGCGACCGTCCGCCGATTCATCCCCAGCCGCCGCGCGATCTCCCGCTCCGACACACCGTCCCCGACCAGCGCCTGCACCTGCGCCCACTCCAACGCGCTCCGCACCTGCCGCCCCCTCGCTCGACGTCGTGGGGTCTGTCAGATTTTCGGTGTAAGTCCTGTTGTCTATTTTGTTAATCGTTGATCTCGATTCGTCCTTCGAATGTCACTGCGAACGCGTTGAGGGCGGGCTTCCAGCGGTTGCTCCAGCGTGCTCG
>NZ_QQZY01000030.1 GCF_003351045.1 Gaiella occulta | reverse complement strand
GAGCTCGTACTTCGACCAGTAGTCGCTGCAGCCGCCGATCTGCCAGCGGCCGCCGATCCGGGTCTCGAACTCGCTGAAGTCGAGCTGCCACACCTGGTTCGGCCCGGAGGGCGGCACCACGAACGCCGCCCGCCGCGCCTCGGCGTGCCGGCGCCGGTCGGCCTGATACGTGACCTCCAACACTCTGCCGGCCCGCTTCAACGCCCGATAGGTCGTCGAGTCGGGGGCGTCGTGGCCGTCGATCCGCATCAACGTCGCGATCGTCCTCGACCCCCACTGCGGCCAGCGGTCGGCGTACTCAACAGCAACGGGTTCGATCCGGTCGGCCGACGGGGTCGGCCACGGCCCCTTCGGCGGCCGCCCTTGCCGCTGACGCTGCTGCCAACGCCGATACGACCGCTCGGGCACGTTGAGCAGCCGGCAGAACCGGGCGGTCGGCATCTTGGATTCGAGGCGGATCACCTCGAGGGCCTCGTAGGCCCCAGGCGATACTCCGCCGACTTCTTCCACACGCGCAGCTCGACGTGCGCCTCCCCGAGGGCGGCCTTCAGCTCCTCGACCTCGGCCTCCAGCCGCTGCACCTGCGGGTTCGAGCCGGGGCGGCCGCCGTCGGCCAGGCCTTGCTTGCCGCCCTCCAGGAACTGGCGCTTCCAGTTCCCGATCGACTGCTCCGAGACCTTCGACCGGCGGGCGGCCTCGGCGATGCTCATCTCCCCCGAGATGACTGAGAAGACGAGCCTGAACTTGTCTTCAACAGAGAGAACAACAGGGCGTGCCATCAGCGTGCTCCTTCAGGTCAGGAGCCCAAAGTAACCGCCCTGCCAGATTTCGTGAAGCGGGACA
>NZ_QQZY01000029.1 GCF_003351045.1 Gaiella occulta | reverse complement strand
GCTACCGGACCGCGCTCGAGCCGGTCGGTGAGGCGGTGGAGTCGACCGCGTCGGGGACGTCGCAGAGCTCGGTGAGCCGCCGGTTCATCAGCGCGACCGCCGAGCGGCTCGCCGAGTTTCGCTCCCGGCCGCTCGACGATCAGCGCTGGCTGATCGTGTTCGTCGACGGGTTCGAGTTCGCCGGGCACACCATGATCGGCGCGCTCGGCGTCACCGCGGACGGGACGAAGGTGCCGCTCGGCGTCGTCGAAGGCTCGACCGAGAACGCCACCGTCGTGCGTCACCTGATCACGGGGCTGCGCGACCGCGGCCTCGACGCCTCAGAGGGCGTGCTGTTCGTTCTCGACGGCGCCAAAGCGCTCAAGAAAGCGGTCGGCGACGTGTTCGGCGACAACGCCGTGATCGCCCGCTGCCGACTCCACAAGGAGAGGAACGTGATCGACCATCTGCCCGAGGCCGAACGGCCGTGGGTGCGCCGCAAGCTGCGCGCCGCCTGGGCGAACCCCAACCCCGACGAGGCCGAAGCCGCGCTTCGTGCGCTCGCCGCTCGGCTCGACAAGGTCAACCCCGACGCCGCCGCCAGCCTCCGCGAAGGGCTCGCCGAGACGCTTACCATCAACCGCCTCGGCGTGACCGGGACGCTGCTCAAGACGGTGATGAGCACGAACCCGGTGGAGTCGATGATCGAGATCGTGCGCGCCCACGCCCGCAACGTGAAGCGCTGGCAGAACGGCGACATGCGCCTGCGCTGGGCTGCCGCCGGCATGACCGCCGCCCACACCCAGTTCCGACGCGTGAAGGGCTACCGCCAACTCCCGCAACTCGCGGCGACCCTCCGCCACACCGTCGGCGCCGAGAACCCGTCCACCATCGCTGTCACAGCCTGACCATATGATCCATCAGGAGGCCGCCATCAGATTCCACGGCCGTCGGGTCATCCTC
>NZ_QQZY01000028.1 GCF_003351045.1 Gaiella occulta | reverse complement strand
CGATCCCGGCGGCGCGGGCCTGCTGGCCGAAGGCGAGGCTGACGAATTGGCTGCCCTGGTCGGAGTGCCAGATCAGCCCGCGGGCGGGTCGGCGGTGGGCGAGCGCCATCTGGAGGGCGTCGGTGACGAGCTCGGCGCGGAGGTGGTCGGCCATTGCCCAGCCGACGATCTGGCGGCTGTAGAGGTCCTGGACGGCGACGAGGTAGAGCCATCCCTCCCAGGTGCGCAGGTAGGTGATGTCGGCGACCCAGCAGCGGTTGGGTGCGCCGGCGGCGAAGTTGCGGTCGAGGAGATCTTCGGCGACCCGTACCCCGGGCACCCGGACAGTCGTCGTGCGCCATTTCTTGGTGATCAGGCCGGAGAGGCCCGCTTGGCGCATCAGCCGCTCGACGCGTTTGCGGCCGATCCGTTCGCCGTCGTCGAGGACGAGATCAGACCAGATCCGAGGCGAGCCATAGACACCGCGGCGCTTCCTGTGCAGCTCCCGGATCCGCTCGGTCAGCCGGGCGTCCTCGACAGCCCGTGGCCCCGGCGGCCGTCGCGTCCAGGCGTGGTAGCCGGACCGGCTGACCTCGAGCACGCGGCACATGATCGCGATCGAGTGCGCGGCCTTCTCCGCGGCGATGAACCGGTAGACGCTCACCGGATCGCGCCTTCCTTGGCGAAGAAGGCCGCCGCTCTTTTTAGGATCTCTCGCTCCTCAGCGAGGACACGGTTTTCACGACGCAGCCGGCGGAGCTCGTCGCGCTCGGCTGAGCTGAGTCCTTCAGCCTTGCCTTCGTCGACGTCGAGCTGGACCGACCAGTTACGCAACGACTGCGGCGACACTCCGAGCTCGCGAGCGAGCTGCGGGACCGAACGATCGCTGCTCCGCAACAGCCTGACGGCCTCGGAGCGAAACTCCAACGAGTAGGGCGGGATCTTTGGCATCAGCAGACATCCTTCCCGACCGAGCGAACTCAGTCAGCAGATGTCCACGGAAGCGGGGGAACTCCA
>NZ_QQZY01000027.1 GCF_003351045.1 Gaiella occulta | reverse complement strand
GGCGTTCTGCCAGAGCCGGATGATCGCCGGGTAGCGCTCGCCCCACTTGCCGGCGAGCTCGTCGAGCGCCGTCTTGGCCGCGGCTTCGGTCGGCGCGCTGTACACCGGCCGGAGATCACGTGCGAGCTCGGCCCAGTCAGCCTTGCTCGCGTAGCGGAAGCTGTTGCGGATCAGGTGCAGCACGCAGGTCTGCACGATCGCTTGCGGCCAGACGTCGGCGATCGCCTCCGGCAAGCCGCGCAACCCGTCGCAGACGACGATGCAGACGTCGACCGTGCCCCGGTTCAGGATCTCGGAGAGGACCTGATGCCAGTACTTCGGCCCCTCGCCGCCGTCGCCGACCCAGAGCCCGAGGATGTCGCGCTCGCCGCTCACCGTCACGCCGACGACGGTGTAGACGGGCCGGTTGACGACCTTGCCGTCGCGGATCTTGACGTGGATCGCGTCGATGAAGACGACCGGGTAGACCGAGTCGAGCGGCCGCGACTGCCAGGCCGTCAGCTCCTCGACGACCGCCTCGGTGATCCTCGAGATCGTGTCCTTCGACACCTCGGCGCCGTACACGTCGGCCAGGTGGGCGGCGATCTCGCCGGTCGTCAGCCCCTTCGCGGCCAGCGAGATCACCAGCTCGTCGACGCCGCTCATCCGCCGCTGCCGCTTGCGCACGATCTTCGGTTCGAACGACCCGTCCCGGTCCCGGGGCACCTCGAGCTCGACCTCGCCGACCTCGGTCAGCACCGTCTTCGCGCGCGTGCCGTTGCGCGAGTTGCCCGTGTTGCGCCCCTCGACCGCGTGCTTCGGATAGCCAAGGTGCTCGTCCAGCTCCGCCTCGAGCGCCGTCTCCAACACCGTCTTCGTCAACCCCGTCAGCAGCCCCGCGGGCCCGACCAGCTCGACGCCTTCCGAGCGCGCCCGCTCCACCAGCTCCTGCGCGAGCGACTCGTCGACCGACCGCTCAGCGCTCCCCGCCACCGCCGACGACGCGACCGGTGTAGTCAGATCAGACATCACAGCTCCCTTCCGCCGGCGCTATGGCC
>NZ_QQZY01000026.1 GCF_003351045.1 Gaiella occulta | reverse complement strand
GGTGACGTCCCTGGACCGCTGTAACTTCGGTCTGGCGTAGGCTCCGGTGGGCGATTCTACGCGGCGACTACCTCCTGTTCTTCGTCGCGGTTTTGTTCGGTTGCGATGCGTGCGATCTGTTGCCGTTCGAGGTCGTCGAAGCGGACGCGGTTGGCGCCGGCGATGACGAGGTCGAGTACGGCCCAGCAGAGGGAGAGGCAGCTGGTCTCGCCGGGGAAGCGGCCGATCGCCTTCGTCCTGCGCTTGACCTCGCCGAGCGAGCGCTCGAGCAGGTTCGTCGACCGCCAGACGCGCCGGTGCTTGAGCGGGTAGCGCAGGTGGACGGTCAAGGCTCCGAGGTCGTCGGCGAGGCAGGCGGCCGCGGCGCTGTAGCCGGCGTCGGTGAGCTCGCCGACGAGCGCGCGCAGCCTGCGCTCGCCGTCGGTCTGCGAGGTTGCCTCGTCGAGCGCGCGCCAGTAGGCGGCCTCGACCCGTTCCCGCTCGGCCTCCGGCAGCTTGGCGAGCACGTTGCGCAAGCGGTGGACCGTGCAGCGCTGACGGTCGGCCTCGGGCCAGAGCTGCTCGATCGCGTTCACCAGTCCGGGCGCGCCGTCCCCGACGACCAGCAGCGGTGCCGGCAGGCCGCGGCGGGTGAGCGCGCGGCCGAGGCAGAGCCAGTCCTCCTCGGCCTCGCGCATCCCGAGGCAGACGTCGAGCAAGACGCGCTCGCCCTGCTCGCTGATGCCCCAGGCGCAAAGGACGCCCTCCTTCGCCCCGGAGGGGCGGACGGGCAGGAAGATCGCATCGAGGAAGAGGCAGACGAGGCGGATGTCGGAGAGGTCGCGCTCGCGGAAGGCCTGGAAGCGCTCCTTCAGCTCGCGGCAGAGCCGGGAGGCGGTCGACTTCGAGACCTGGCCGAGGCCGGCCTCCTCGCAGAGCGACTCGACGTCGCGCATCGACAGGCCGCGCACGAAGGCGCCGATCACGAGCGCCTTGAGCGGCTCGCTGGCGAGGAAGCGCTTGCGGCGGCGGAAGAGCCGGCTCGTGAACGGGGCGCAGGCGTCGCGCACCTGCGACACCTCGACCACGACCGCGCCCTCGCCGGTCTGGACGCGCCACGGCCGGTAGCCGTTGCGCTTTCCCGGCGCGGCTTCCGCCCGCCGTTCGTAGCGGGCGCGGCCGAGCCACTCGTCCACCTCCTCCTCGACCGCGCGCTGCAGCACAAGCCGAACGCCGAGCCGTCCCACCTCGCTGACGACCTCCAGCCCGTCCACGTCGACGCGCTCACCGGCGAGCAGCGCATCGATCTCCTTCTCGATCACCACCGACGGCAGTAGTGTCCGCCTCACGGCGCAGGCCTCCTCTCGTTGTCTTCGTGGACTACGAGGAACCTACGCCGCTCTCCTTACGGAGCCGGCGAAGTTACAGCAGTTCCAGGACGCGACCC
>NZ_QQZY01000025.1 GCF_003351045.1 Gaiella occulta | reverse complement strand
CGAGTAGCGTCCCAGCTTGTGGTGTACGAGCCGGTTGAGATTCTTTCCGCCGCTGCTGTGGAGCGCGAGCCGTAGGCGAGCGCGGAGCAGTTGCGGCGGGTCGGGGTGGTAGCTGACCACCGTGTCATCCTCGCGAGGTCCTGGAAGACACTCGTAGAGGAGGAGCACGGTGGTCGAGCACACGATGGACGTGTCGGTCTGGTTGCGCAAGCAGCTGCAGGAGGCGCACCCGGATCTGTTGCGGGCGATGGTGAAGGAGATGGCGGAGGCGATGATGAGCGCCGACGCGGACGCGGTCTGTGGTGCCGGCTACGGGGAGCGGTCGCCGGAGCGGGTCAACCGGCGTAACGGCTACCGCGAGCGTGAGTGGGACACACGGGTCGGCTCGATCGAGCTCGCGGTGCCGAAGCTGCGGGAGGGCAGCTACTTCCCCGACTGGCTTTTGCAGCCGCGGCGGCGGGCCGAGCAGGCGTTCGTGTCGGTGATCGCCGACGCCTATCTCGCCGGCGTCTCGACTCGGCGGGTCGAGAAGCTGGTGCAGCAGCTCGGGGTCGAGCGGATGTCGAAGAGCCAGGTCTCGAGGTTGGCGAAGTCGCTCGATCAGATCGTGGAGGACTTCCGCAGCCGCCCCCTGGACGGAGCCCCCTACGCCTACGTGACGCTCGATGCGTTGGTGGTGAAGTGCCGCGAGGGCGGCCGCACCGTCAACGTCTGCGTCGTCCACGCCGTCGGCGTCAACAGGGACGGCTTCCGCGAGTCATTGGGCCTCGACGTCGTCACGAGCGAGGACGGCGCCGCCTGGCTCGCGTTCCTACGCTCACTGGTTGCGCGCGGGCTCAGCGGCGTTCAACTCGTGACCAGCGACGCCCACCCCGGCCTCGTCGACGCGATCGCGGCCACCCTGCCGGGCGCGGCTTGGCAGCGTTGCCGCACCCACTTCATGCGCAACCTGCTCACCAGGGTGCCCAAGAGCGCCCAGTCGTTCGTGGCGGCGATGGTCAGGACGATCTTCGCGCAGCCCGACGCCGAGATGGTCCGCGAGCAGCACGCCCGGATCGTCGACCAGCTCGAGACGAGCTTCCCCGACGCGGCGGCGCTGCTGGCGGAAGCGGAAACGGATCTGCTCGCCTTCACCAGCTTCCCGAAGGAGCACTGGCGGCAGCTCTGGAGCAACAACTCGCTCGAGCGGCTCAACAAGGAGATCCGCCGCCGCACCGACGTCGTCGGCATCTTCCCCGACCGCGCCGCGATCATCCGCCTCGTCGGCGCCGTCCTCGCCGAGCAGAACGACGAATGGGCCGTCGCCAGCCGCCGCTACATGAGCGTCGAATCCATCGCCAAAGCGCGCACCGAGCCGCCGGCCGACGAACCCAAGGAGGTGATCGCCATCGCCGCAGCCGCATAAACGTCAAGCGAGGATGACGCAGTCAACGTCGTACACCACTTGACGGGACGTGGCC
>NZ_QQZY01000024.1 GCF_003351045.1 Gaiella occulta | reverse complement strand
AGCCGTCGCGCATCCGCTCGCCGGCGATCCAGTGGCCGCCGCCGCGGCTCAGGTAGCGCAGATTCGCGTCCGAGGAGAAGCCGCGATCGACGACCCAGACGCAACGCCCCAGCCGCCAGCCGCGCAGATCGTCTTTCTGGAGTTCTTCTTCCGACTCAGCTCGGTCTTCCGGTAGTGCATCAGCCGATCGCAGCGCGGGCACGCGGGTGGGAACCCCGGCAGCTCAGCAAAGTCCTCGCGAATCGCTTGGGCGCTCTCCTCGACGTGTCGCCTTAGCTCTTCAATAGCGGGACGCCCTGCGCGCGCAGCAGCCTTTGCAGACTTCCTGACGGGACGCGGGACTCTCTTGCGCCACATCCTGCGATTCTGCGGCTCGGAGTGTCAGTTGTCGAGGGGCTAGGTCGTCGCGCCGCGCTGGGCTTCCAGGCGTTTCTCTAGAGCCTGGAGCCGCTCGCGGATCGCCCGTAGCTCTTCGTGTAGCTCAGCGCCAGTCTCCTCGACCTCTTCCACGACATCCTCTTGGCTCTTCTCGATCTGGGTGGCGAGGAATCGTTCGGCGATTGCGCCGGTGAGGACGGCGATGAAGCCGATGCCGACGATCATCACTGTCATCCCGAGAAGCCGCCCCGGCACCGTCGCGGGGAACTCGTCGCCGTAGCCGACGGTCGTCATCGTCGTCACAGCCCACCAAACACCATCCCAGGTTGACTCCTTGTCCTCAAATGCGGAGTAGGCAGCACCAGAGCCGAGAGCGGTGAGGACGACCAGGAACGCGGCGTAGCGAAGTCCGTCGAGCGAGAAGACGTGGCGCGCGAGCTTGGCGACACGGAGCAGACGCAGTAGCCGCAGCAGTCTGAAAGCTCGGAGCGCCTGCACGCTCGAAGGCAGGAACGGCGGTGTCAGCAGAACGATCGCAACCTCCAGGGGATGCGTGCGCAGCCAGTGCCAGCGACTGTCAACGACCGCGAGCATCACGACCGCTTCGACGGCGAAGGCGATCCAGATCAGCCAGTTGACGAGACCGGCCGCGGCCTGCCAGCGCTCGCTTGCGTCCGACTGCTCGATCGCGATCACCGGGATTACGAGGAGCGCCGCGACCAGCATCGGAAGGGCGAAGAGACGCTCGACACGTTGCGCGCGCTGGTTCACGTCCGCTAGTTCGACAAGCCCGAACGATCGCCTGTTAGCGAGATGCGACCAGGACTTGCTGTCGAACATACGTTCGGGTAGAATACCGGCAGAAGCCCCTTCTGGCCGCTTCATATGCCACCTAAGAAGTCGAACCGAAATGAAGGGACCCGCTCTCTGAGGACGAATGCCGTCGGCATCCGTTGTCAAGCTGAGAGGGGTGCCGGTGGCCGCGAAGCCGTGGGTCGTGTCGGACGATCGCCGCGACGGCTTGCACTGGCCCCACCGCGACGGCTTGAAGTGGCCCCACCTGCCGTCGGGTTTTCTGTTCTGCGAGTCATAGCTGATCGGGCGCCGCGCTGCCGTTCCGGAGCGGAGCCGTAGG
>NZ_QQZY01000023.1 GCF_003351045.1 Gaiella occulta | reverse complement strand
CTCGACCACATCCCCACTGGCTCCTCCCGCTCGAGCTCGATGAGCCACGAACGCTTGGCCGCCGATCGGACGGAGGTGGGGCCAGTTGAAGCCGTCGCAGCGGGGCCACTTCAAACCGTCGCGCCGAGGACGAGCTGTGGAAGCGGATCGAGCCGTTGCTGCCGAAGGTGGAGCGGCGCTTTCGCTATCCGGGACGCAAGCGTCTGCCTGACCGGCAGGCGTTGCAGGGCATCTTGTTCGTGCTGCATACCGGGATCGCGTGGCGTCATCTGCCGCTCGAGCTCGGCTTCGGCGGCGGCTCGACCTGCTACCGCCGTCTCGATGAGTGGAGTGCTAGATTCGAGCTTGGTCAACTGCGGCGCGACGCCGGTCGCACACCGGCCTGTTGGGAGGTGGAGAGAAATGCCCAAGATTCGCCGCGTTTGGCTTGGTGTCGGGTTGGCCGCCGCACTGATCTCTGGAGCGACGGTCGGCGTGGCTCGCGCAGGAGATGGTGACCGTGTGATTGCCCCCGGGAGCGCGTCGTTAAGGAGCACCTTCCAAGGCGTTGGTTCGGGGGAGAGAGTCGTTTCGATGGATCCCAACGGTGGTCAGTTCGTAACGGTCGCTCGGACTGACTCAAAAGCTAGGGCTGCCGACGACTTTTTCGGGTGCGAGAACAACACCTGGCCGCCCTCGTTCGTCTATCAGGGAGTGATTCAAGGGCCGTCCGACTTTACGTCGTGCGTGAACCTATCTCATTCCAACTGGACTGTCTGCCTTGACTATGGCGGGCCTCTCCAAGCCTGTTCCAGCGGTACGCACTGGTACGGAGCAGGCAGCTGGACAGCATGGAGCGCGGCTTATGGTTGTCCCGCCAACCGCCCCACCAGGAGTTGGCGAACCGTGTTGACGGTTGTCCACTGGTCTCTCCAAGGCAACTCGAGCTACTGGGCCAACTCGAGCGGCTATGCAACGTTGAATTGTTGAGTTGATGAGTAGCCCCCACTCCCCTGAAGACCGTCCCGAACCATCGGGCCAAGTCCCAAGGGGGGTGGGGGTTCAACGTCAGTACACGATCGTCCTCGAGGACGGCTCGCAACGGCCCGCGACTGACGATGAGATCGCCACGTTTCTTGGAACTCGCGAGCATCCTGATGAGCCTGAGCGAGAGGATTCCCGCCACGCTGGAGGTCGAGGGAGCCGTCACTCCGAGCCTTGATCTCCCACACGTCCAGTCGATCGGGGAACTGTGAACGAACTGGCCCAGCCGACCCTGGGGCAGACGTTCGACGAGCGCTTCGAGCAACTCGGTCAGATTCATGTCTGGGGTTGTGACGGCGATCGCCGAAGTTCCCCACCCTCGATCGTCGAAGTTCCTCAGCTGAGCGTCGGGCCGGCCGCATAGGCCAACAGCGGGACCCCCTCCCACGCTTGCGGTGTCAACCGCCGCAGCGACAAGAGGAGGCCGCGCGGGATGCTGACAGAGGAGGAGTTCGTGGAAGCGAGTGCTCTACACCGCCGCGGGTGGTCGATCTCGGCGATCGCCCGCC
>NZ_QQZY01000022.1 GCF_003351045.1 Gaiella occulta | reverse complement strand
CAGCGCGGGGCCGCAGTAGAAGCGCATGGCGGTTGCCCAGCGGCCCTCGAGCGCGGCCCGGTGGCAGCGGGCGGCGAGGTCGGCGGCGGAGGTGTAGTAGACGCGGTAGCCCGCCTCGACCGTCTGCCGGGCGAGACAGACCGCGAGCATCGTCTTGCCCACCCCGGGTGGGCCGACGAGCAAGAGGTTGGCGGCCTCCTCGACGAAGCGCAGCGATGCGAGCTCGTCGACGAGCTTTCGGTCGAGCGCGGGCTGGGCGTCGAAGTCGAAGTCGTCCAAGGTCCAGGGCGCGGGCAGGCTGGCGAAACGCAGCCGCCCGGCGAGGCGGCGGGCCTCGGTCGCCTCGACCTCGATCTGGAGCAGCCGCTCGAGGAAGGCGGTGTGCGAGAGCTTTTGCTTGCGGGCGCGCTCGAGCTCGCCCGGGAGCGCCTCGGCGGCGGCCTCCAGGCGCAGGTAGTGCAGGTGCTGCCGCAGCTTCTGGTAGCGGCTCTCGGCGGCGGTCATCGCGATGCCTCCGCGTAGCGGGCGTAGGCCTCGAGCGAGACCGAGACGTCGGACTCCGCGCCGACCAGCGCGGCCGCGGCGGCGAGCGCTGCCTCGCCCGGCGGCCGGTTTCGCTTGCGCCGGCAGGGTCGGCCGCTCGTCAGGCTCTGCAGCACGACCTGCTCGAGCGCGACCCGGTGCTCGGCGTGTCGTCGCAGAGCCCCCGCGCCGGCCGGGGCGAGGCGGTGCGAGGCGACGACCGAGCCGGCGGCGGAGACGAGCTCGATCTGCTCGCTTCCCAGCCGGCGGCGCACGCTCACCCGCTGTCCGTGCAGCCCCGGCGGGACCGAGTAGCGGTTGCCCTCGTAGGAGACGAGACAGGCGGCGGAGACGACCCGCTCGACCTCGAGCGTCGCCGGGTAGGGGAGCACCGGCAGCGGCAGCAGCCGCTCGGCCGCGGCGAGCTCGGCCACGCTCTGCCCGCCACGGCGGCGCCGGTCGCCGATCGTCTCCGAGAAGCGGTCGAGCTTGGACTGCGCCTCCTGCGGCGTCTGAGCCCGCAGCGTCCGCCAGAAGCGCTGGGCGAGGAAGTGGTTGCGCGACTCGACCGCGCCCTTGCGATTGGCGCGGTAGCGCGCGCAGACGTCGACGGAGACGCCGTAGTAGCGGGCGACGGCGGCGAAGCTCGGAAGGAGACGACCCGTCGAGCGATCGCAGACCGTCGCCATCCGGTCGACGCGCCAGCGTCGGGCCGTCCCGCCCAGGCGGCGGAGCACCCCGTCGAGCGCCCCGACCAGGTGCGCCTGATCCTCGCCCTCGGCGAAGACCGCCCGAAACGTGCCCGAGTGGGAGAGCGTCCCGACCAGCAGGTGCGCCTCGCCGCCCCAGGGAGCGCCCGGCAGCTCGAGCCAGTCCCACTGGATCTCCTCCCCCGGGGGATGGGCGATCTCGACCGTCGGGCGGCCCTTGACCACGGCGCAGGCCTCGCAGCGCGGCCGCAGCCCGCGCCGGCGGAGCTCGCGGACGAAGGTGACGTAGCTGCGCGGGTAGCCGAGGGCCACCACCTCGTCGTAGAGCGCCGAGCCCCACAGGTGCGGGTCCTCGGCGAGGCGCTCGCGCGCATACGGCTCGAAGGGGGCGAAGTGGTCGGGGACGGTGCGGCGACGCACCCCCGGCCTCCGCTCCCCGCGCAGGTAGGCGCGGATCGTCTTACGGTCGCGGCCGAGGTGGCGGGCGATCGCCGAGATCGACCACCCGCGGCGGTGTAGAGCACTCGCTTCCACGAACTCCTCCTCTGTCAGCATCCCGCGCGGCCTCCTCTTGTCGCTGCGGCGGTTGACACCGCAAGCGTGGGA
>NZ_QQZY01000021.1 GCF_003351045.1 Gaiella occulta | reverse complement strand
TCGGCGCGACGGTTTGAAGTGGCCCCGCTGCGACGGCTTCAACTGGCCCCACCTCCGTCCGATCGGCGGCCAAGCGTTCGTGGCTCATCGAGCTCGAGCGGGAGGAGCCAGTGGGGATGTGGTCGAGGATGGAGCAGTTCGAGCAGATCAGGCGGGACCGCGACCGGGAGGGGCTTTCGATCCGGGCGTTGGCGGAGCGGCATGGGGTTCATCGGCGGGCGGTGAGGCAGGCGCTCGCGTCGCCGTTGCCGCCGGCGAAGCGGTCGCCGTTGGGTCGGCCGGCGCCGAGGTTGGGGCCGTATCGGCCGCTGATCGATGCGTGGCTTGAGGCTGATCGGGAGGCGCCGCGGAAGCAGCGTCACACGGCGAAGCGGATCTGGCGGCGGCTCGTCGACGAGCACGGGGCCGAGGTCGCCGAGACGACGGTGCGCGACTACGTGCGGGGGCGGAAGCGGGCGATGGGCTGGCCGGTCGGGGAGGTGTTCATCCCGCAGGTGCACGACCCGGGCGTGGGTGCGGAGGTCGACTGGGGCGAGGCCGAGGTCGACCTGGCCGGGGTGCGCACGACGATTCATCTGTTCTTCATGCGTCCGTCGTTCTCGGGCGCGGCGTTCTGTCAAGCCTCGCTGGTCGAGACGCAGCAGGCGTTCCTCGAGCTGCACGTCGAGGCGTTCGACTGGTTCGGCGGCGTGTTCGAGCAGATCCGCTACGACAACCCGACCTCGGCCGTGAAGCGTGTGCTGAGGGGACGCCGCCGGGTCGAGAGCGACCGCTTCGTCGCGCTCCGCTCCCACTACCTGTACGCCGCGGCGTTCACGAGGCCGGGGATCGAGGGGGCGCACGAGAAGGGCGGCGTGGAGGGAGAGGTGGGTCGCTTCCGCCGCAACCATCTCGTCCCCGTCCCGGCGTTCGCGACGATGGCCGAGCTGAACGCGCTCCTGCTCGCGGGCTGCGAAGCCGACCTGCGCCGGCGGATCGTCGGGCGTGCGGTCACGGTCGGGGAGGCGTGGGCGCAGGAGCGGCCGCTGCTCCGTCCTCTGCCGGCCGACCCGTTCGACGCCGCGGACACAGCCACGCCGCGGGTGGATGCGAAGTCGCTGGTCACGGTGCGGCAGAACCGCTACTCGGTCCCGGTGCGCCTGGCGGGACTGCGGGTCAGCGTCCGGATCGGCGCGCGCGAGATCACGGTCAGCCACAGCGGCACGGTCGTCGCGCGCCACGAGCGGCTGCAGGGACGGTACGGCACCAGCGCGACGCTCGACCACTACCTCGAGCTACTCGAGCGCAAGCCGGGCGGGCTCCAGCACTCGCTGGCGCTGCGCCAGGAACGTGAACGCGGCGGCTGGCCGGGCTGCTTCGACGAGCTGTGGGCCGCGCTGACTGTCCGCTACGGCGGCTCGGAGGCCGCCCGGCAGATGGTCGACGTACTCCTGCTCAGCCGCGAGCATGACCCCGGCCGGGTCGAGCTCGCCGTCCAGGGCGCGCTCGCCGCCGGCGCCCACGACGGCCGCGCCGTCGCGGTGCTCGCACGCCGAGCAGACGCAACCGGCCAGCCCTCGCCGCCGCTCGAGCAGCTCGAGCCGCGGCTGGCCGTCCACGCCCGGCCGGCGCCCGACCTCACCGAGTACAACGAGCTGATCGGAGCAGCCCAATGACGACGAACGCGAAGACCGCAGCGTTGGAGGCGCTGATCGACGCGCACGCGATCGAGCTCAAGCTCCCGACCGTCCGCCGCCGCTTCCGCGCATTGGCCGCAGAGGCAACACGGGAGCAGCAAACACCGGTCGCCTACCTCGGCGCGCTCCTCGAGGCCGAGATCAACGAGCGCACCGAACGCCGCGAACGCCGCCGCCTCAACGATGCCCGCTTCCCCCAGATCAAACGGCTCGACGACTTCCGCTTCCAAGACAACCCGAACGTGCCGCAGGCGACGATCGCCGCGCTCGCCGAGGGCAGCTGGATCGACGACCGCGAGAGCGTGATCCTGATCGGCGACAGCGGCACCGGCAAGACCCACCTCGCCACAGCACTCGCGGTCTGCGCCTGCCAGGCCGGACGGCGCGTCCGCTTCACCACCCTCGCCGGCCTCGCCAACGAACTCCAAGAAGCCGAAGGCCGACGCGAGCTCGCACGCGTCGTCGCCCGCTACGCCCGCAGCGAGCTCGTCGTCCTCGACGAGCTCGGCTACCTCGCCCTGCCCGACGGTGCTGCCGAGCTCGTCTTCCAGGTCCTCTCCGAACGCCACGAACGCGGCAGCCTGATCGTGACCACGAACCTCCCGTTCGGCGAATGGACGAAAGTCTTCGCCGACCCCCGCCTCGCCAAAGCCGTCGTCGACCGGCTCACCCACCGAGCCCACATCATCGACACCGGCAGCGAATCCTGGCGCTTCCACCACGGGCTCACCCAGACCAAACGCCGCCGCGGACAGCCCGCATGACCCGGACCGCGCCGCGCTACCGCTCCTCCGCTCCGCCTACGGCTCCGCTCCGGAACGGCAGCGCGGCGCCCGATCAGCTATGACTCGCAGAACAGAAAACCCGACGGCAGGTGGGGCCACTTCAAGCCGTCGCGGTGGGGCCAGTGCAAGCCGTCGCGGCGA
>NZ_QQZY01000020.1 GCF_003351045.1 Gaiella occulta | reverse complement strand
CGAGATGACTGAGAAGACGAGCCTGAACTTGTCTTCAACAGAGAGAACAACAGGGCGTGCCATCAGCGTGCTCCTTCAGGTCAGGAGCCCAAAGTAACCGCCCTGCCAGATTTCGTGAAGCGGGACAGCCGCGCCCAAACGCGAGATCACTCCGACCGAGGAGGTCGCTATCGTCGAGGCCGCGTAACAGTCAGGGACCGCCGCCGAACTTCCACGGCGCATGAGTCATCCTCGATTCCTGAATCTCGCGGGATCAGGGCGATCTACATGGATGGGGAGCGCCCGGAGAGCTTCGCTCGCCTCGGCGATCCTGGGATCGTTCTTGCTTGTCCGGGCGTGAGGGTGGTTGATGTACAGGTCGATGGCAACAAGAAGTTCATCGTCCGACCATCTCGGGTTGCGGGCCATCGGGTGTAGCTTGACAGACGGATCTGGCGAGCAGCGCCTGCAGCATTCGCACGACGGATGTGTCTAACGGGGCGACGAAGTGGGCAGCTTCAGACGCAGCCTCCTCTCCGAGGAGTCAGGCCGGGGGCAAGGCTGTCGCGACCCTCCGAGCCAACGACATCAAGTGAGCGGCTTCCAGAGGCCGACTGCGAGTAGCTGCTCGCCGAGCGCTTTGGCCCAGCCGATCCACACGCCGTCGAGGCTGAAGGGCTTCGCGAACAACGACCACTCAGCATCCACGAAGCAGAGCACTGCCTTCACATCGACCTGGAACTCCTGAACGAGCGCCTCCCCGAGCGCGGATCGGATCGCCTCGGTCTGCTTCCCCATCCCACCAACGAGCTTCGTACAATCCCGTCGCCCAACGTAGAGGCGCTCGTCGGTCGAGAACCATCCGCCCTTGTCGATCCGCTGCACCTTGCCCTCGTAGTTCTTCGCGTCGATGGCGTAGATGCCGTTGCGACAGACCGCGATGTGGTCGATGTTCGCCTTCGACTTGGGGATGCGGCGGTCGTGCAGCACGATCACGCGGGACTCGTCGTGGAGCGACTCCAGGTACTCACCAAGGATGCTCTCGCCCCTGCTGCCGATGCCCCAGGCGCGGGTGGACTGCGGCTCGTTCGAAAGCGCGAGGTAGACACCGCCGATCCTCCGGCCGAGCTTCTGCTTCGCTTCCTCCTCGCGCTCGTTGTGGAGCTTGTCGTACTTACGCCTGGCAGAGGCCCCCGGCGTGCCCCGCTCGAACGATCGCTCGGCGGGCGGTTGCTCGGCCGAAGGTAGCTCCGGTTCAGACGGAGTGCGCTTCGTCACGCATGCCAGGCAAGTGACCACCTTCACGTTGGGGTTCCACTCTGCTCGGGTGCCTGCGCCGAGAGCAGTGCCACACACAACGCAGACATCGGGGCGGCGCAGCGCCATGACTCGCGGTTCGGGCATCTCGGGAGGCTATTCGGTAAGCCTCACCCCCATCCTTAGCCGACCCACGGCCAGACAAGCATCGTCAGAACGACGGTGCTTGCAGGGAGAGACCGATGAGTCAGGTGCGGTCACGGAGCGCCAGCCGTTCTAGCACTCCGCGATACCGCTGGATGATGTCACCGAGGCTGGGGTGAGCAGCGTGCCCACCGTAGAACCGGCCCGAGTCCATCCCATGTTCTGCATCTAGGTGAAGCTCTCGGCGAATGTGGCGAATGTCCGAGATACTCATTTCGGTGCCGGGGTTGCGTGCGCCCGACATCACCGTGCGGTTTTCGAGTCGAATCTTTCGGCGGTTGTCGTGGTGTTCGATGGTGCATCCATGTCGCTTCAAGAGGATTTCCAGTTCTCTCCATTGGAGCCGACGATCACCGTGCTCGACTGGCTTCGAGTTACCACGGAGCCATTCGTAGATCGCCAGTACCTCTCGGTCGGCGAAGAAGGGATCGGTCTCTCGCGTCGTGTCGCCAGGCTCAAGCAAGGTGTGGCTCGCTGCGGCGACGATCTTCTCGTATAGCTCATCCTCCGTGAACTGGATGAAGTACTCGTTCTTGTATTCGAGGAAGATCACGAGCGACAGCAGGGCGGTTCGCTTGTTTCCGTTGTGGAACGGGTGGTTGCTGATGAGTGAATGAACGAGGGCGGCTGCTGCGGCGTGGACGTTGGGGTACTTCACCGTCGATGCCTGCGGTCGGCTCGCAGCGGAGTCGAGAAGCCTGGGGTCTTTGACCCCTGGCGGCCAGACAGCATCTTGCGTGTCGGCGAACTCGGCTGACAATGCGTCGTGTATCTCAGCTACCTCGCCTGCGCTGAGGTAGTTGATCGAGGTTGTCCTCATGTGGGGCCATTCGAATGGGGGTCGGGTCACGAGGCTGCGAGACTCTTCTTCGCCCTGGGTAGCTTCAGTCGAGCGAGGTTCGGTCGCGTCACTGTCAATCAACGAGCGTGTGGTATCGCGCCCACGGCCCTCGTCGGTGTCAGGTGTAGGGCTTGGTCGAATGCCCGCACTGCGACCGGCGTTCGCGGACTTGAAGGAGCCGTCGATCATGTCTCGGATCACGTACATGGAGGCTCGTGGGACGCGGCCAGACGAGGACGGCACCACACCCCGTAGACGTAGTTCGCGTTTCACCTCGAACATCTGAAGTCCCGTGCGAGAGACGAGTTCGTCCAACTTGATCCTGGGACGAGACATCGGCCTCGGAGTCTATCCGCGTGCCAACGTGTAGCCGACAACCCGTGACCCTTGCATTCGATAAGCAGGTTCTTCGACAGTGAGATCTGGGTCATCCCGACGCCGGTGGTCGATGCCATCCGCATGTGACCAGAATGTGGACATCCACCGTTGAAGCGGGTCGTCTTGCGTAGTCCCAACAACAGTCCGTACCGACTGTAGACCCCTTCAGGCAACGCGAGACAACGCCGAACTACCCCATCCCCCACCCCGAATCTCCATGGTAAGGAGGGGGTCGACGGTTCGAGTCCGTCGGGTCTGTCAGATTTTCGGTGTAAGTCCTGTTGTCTATTTTGTTAATCGTTGATCTCGATTCGTCCTTCGAATGTCACTGCGAACGCGTTGAGGGCGGGCTTCCAGCGGTTGCTCCAGCGTGCTCGG
>NZ_QQZY01000019.1 GCF_003351045.1 Gaiella occulta | reverse complement strand
GCGCGCAACGTGAAGCACTGGCAGCGAGGTGACATGCGGCTCCGCAGGGCAGCCGCCGGCATGCTCGCCGCCTCCACCCAGTTCCGTCGCGTCAAGGGCTATCGGCAACTCCCCGCTCTCGCCGCCGCGCTCAAACGCGAGATCACTCCGACCGAGGAGGTCGCTATCGTCGAGGCCGCGTAACAGTCAGGGACCGCCGCCGAACTTCCACGGCGCATGAGTCATCCTCAGCAGCTCTGCGGCTTCCAGCTGCTCGAGTCCGCTGTGAAAACGCGCCCGGCCGATCAGGGTGTCTCTACGAAGTGCGCGCGCCATCTCGAGCGGTAAGCGTAAAGCGCATCAGCCTGTAGTCGCCTGAGCGTTGCCGCCGGTTGACTGCCGCATCCGCGCGTCGCGCGACCGAGAGGTTGCGTTTTGTCAAACCCGTGAACAGACTGCGCGTGCCGTGGCACCTACTCAGCCCACCGTCTGGAAGATGGAACCGCACACCGCGGCCAAGCACCGCATCCTCCAGAACTATCTCTACGCCTGGCTTCCGATCATGTCGAAGTACAACGGTCGGCTCGTCTACGTGGACGGGTTCGCCGGGCCGGGCGTCTACGAGGACGGCGAGCCGGGGTCGCCGATCATCGCCTTGAACGCCTACCTCGATCACGCGTATCGCGAACGGATCGACGCGGAGCTCGTGTACGTCTTCATCGAGGAGGAGCGCGCGCGCGTCAAACGGCTGAAGAAGGAGATCGCCGCGCTTGGTGCGCTCCCGAAGAACGTCGTCGTCGAGGTGATCGAAGGAAGCTTCCAGGATCGCTTTGCCGAAGTTCTCGACGATGTGGAGACGCGAGGGGCGGCGCTCGCTCCGACGTTCGCGTTCATCGACCCTTTCGGCTACTCCGACGCACCTATGGATCTGTCCGGTCGCTTTCTGCAGTTCGACCGTTGCGAAGTGCTGGTCTACGTGCCGCTAAGACACGTAAACCGGTTCGTTGGTCGCGCCGGCCAAGAGAACGC
Source organism: Gaiella occulta (assembly GCF_003351045.1). GTDB lineage: Bacteria > Actinomycetota > Thermoleophilia > Gaiellales > Gaiellaceae > Gaiella > Gaiella occulta. The sequence continues at coordinate 2,277 of NZ_QQZY01000019.1, read as the reverse complement.
GATGAACACGCTGTTCGGCACAGACGAATGGGAGAAGGCCAGAGAGCTGAACGGCGATGCAAGGCTCCGCTTCCTCCACGACCTCTTTGCGAAGCAGCTCGAGAACGAGTGTGGGCTGACGTACGTCCGCTCGTTCGAGATCGTCAGCTCCGCTAACCCGGCGTCGGGCTACACGCTCTTCTTCGGCACAAAGCACCAGCTTGGTCTGCGCCGGATGAAGGAGTCGATGTGGGACATCGACCGCGTGGAAGGACAGCGCTACAAGGACACAACATCCTCCGGCATGCAGCCACTGTTCGAGGATGAAGTTGACACCACACCACTGCGCGACGCGCTGATCGCCCACTTCGGCAAGAAAAAGTTCACCATCGAGGATGCGCTCGAGTTCACGTTGGTGGACACGCCGTACCTGCCGTCGCATGTCAAGAAGCGGACGTTGAAGCCGCTTGAGCTCGACGGCAAGCTCCAGGTGCTCACCGAGCGGAGAGGGAAGGGAACCTACCCCGACGGGGCGAAGATGCGCTTCACCCTGTAGCAGCGCGAGGCATTTCGTCAAAGATGCGGCCGTCCAGTTCGCGGCCGCCGGCCTTGGCCGTGCGCCCTCCCCACTGCTTGAAGAAGAACGCGACGCCTGCGTCCCGGCACCCATCACGCAGCTCGCGCACCCAGCGGACGTCCACCGGTCGTGAGCGCGCTCCGGATTCACCGCCCGCGATCAGCCAGTCGATCCCAGTTAGATCGAGTGGCCGCCGGTTCGTCCCCGACGCGTACAAGCTGCCGAGCAAGGGCTCCGCTGAGATGAAGTGAACGGTCGCCGGGATCGTCCGAAGTACGTCGGCGCGAAACGTGTAGCGACTGTTTTCGATCGAGACGCCGAGCCACACGTTGGCGCCGAGCGAGCCGTGTTCGGCGAGATAGTGGGTCGCCCACTTGCTAGCGATCTCTGGCCGCTTGGTCAGCACCTGGAACGTGTGATGAGACGCCTCGGTCATCACGTTCCAGACGCGGTCGACGAACTCGAACGGCACCTCCTCGTGAAAGAGGTCGCTCATCGAGTTCACGAACACGAGGCGGGGACGACGCCACCGAAGCGGCTGGTCGATCCTGCCCTCGTGGAGCCGAACATTCTCCTTCGCGTTCTCAGGCGTCCAAGGCTTCAGCGAATGCCGAAAACGAAGGCTGATCGTCTCCGCATAACAGTGCGCACAGCCGGGAGAGACCTTGCTACACCCGGAGACCGGGTTCCAGGTCGCCTCGGTCCACTCGATAGCTGACCGGTCGGCCATGACTTCAGCGTACCGCGCTAGGCGGCCGAGGTCCAGGGTCCGGCTCGGCGTGGTCGGCCACGGCTTGCGATGCTCAGTCGTACTGCCTTGCCAACCCGCGGAGAGTCGAAGTCCGAGGCCGTTTCTAAGCTTGACTTCTCTCAAGACGAGGTTGACCCAGGCGTCGTAGAAATTGGTTGGCGGTCCTCCGCCTCGTCCGTGCCGTGGGGCACGCTCGGGGTTCTCACACCATCGAGTTGAGAAGGAGGACCACCAATGAAGGAAGCGTCGCACACGAAGATGTCGAGGACGAGCGGGCTGCGGCTGCTGCCCGGGATCGGGCTGGTCGATCTGGCCGACCGGTCGTTGTCGGAGCGGCTGGCGGGGAAGGTGAGCGGGCAGCTGGAGCTGTTCGCGGCGGAGATGCGTCAGGGGCTGTTGGCGGCGTCGGTGGCGATCGGCCTGGAGGTGATGGGCGAGCTCGTCGACGCCGAGGTGACCGAGGTGGCGGGGTCCAAGGGTCGGCACGATCCGGGCCGCGTCGCCTACCGGCACGGCGTCGAGGACGGCAGGGTGACGTTGGGCAGGCGGCGGGTCCCGGTGCGCCGGCCGCGGGTGCGGACGGTCGCCGGCCCTGATGGCCAGGAGAGCGAGGTGCGCTTGCAGTCGTACGACACGTTCGCGTCGGTCGACCTGCTGGCCGACCACATGGTCGCCTCGATGCTGGCCGGGCTGTCGGGGCGCCGCTACCGGACCGCGCTCGAGCCGGTCGGTGAGGCGGTGGAGTCGACCGCGTCGGGGACGTCGCAGAGCTCGGTGAGCCGCGGGTTCATCAGCGCGACCGCCGAGCGGCTCGCCGAGTTTCGCTCCCGCCCGCTCGACGACCAGCGCTGGCTGATCGTGTTCGTCGACGGCTTCGACTTCGCCGGGCACACGATGGTTGGTGCGCTCGGTGTCACCGCGGACGGGACGAAGGTGCCGCTCGGGGTGGTCGAGGGGTCAACCGAGAACG
>NZ_QQZY01000018.1 GCF_003351045.1 Gaiella occulta | reverse complement strand
TGGACGGCAAATACCTGCTCTCCAGCTCGGACCCCGACCTGAGCGCGGAGGAGATCGCGCTCGGCTACAAGAACCTGCGCGAAGCCGAACGCTCCTTCCGCGACCTGAAGACCACCTTGGAGCTGCGCCCCGTCTTCCACCGGCTCGAGCACCGCATCCGCGCCCACGCGATCGTCTGCTGGCTCGCGCTGCTCCTGATCCGGATCGCCGAACGGCAAAGCGGCCGCAGCTGGCGGCGGGTCGCGACCGAGCTGCAACGCCTGCACCTCGTCACACTCGAAGGCGCCGCCGGCGCCATCCAACAGACCACGGCACCGAGCGCGCCTCAGCAGGCGATCCTGGCCGCGCTCCAGATCGAGCCGCCGCCCCGCATCACCGCCCTCGAACCAGCCTGACGGCGCCCCTCACCGGCCGCCCGCTGTAGGCACACGGCTGCGACACCGCTCGACTGAAGAAGTCCCTGCTAACGCGCCGTTTCTACGCCGGATGAGCGCCCATCAACTGCGGAACTCGGGTCCAGCCGGCGCGGCAGTTCGGCCATCAGCTCGTGTGCCCAGGTCGTCGGAGCCTCGTTGCTGAAGGGGCCGGCGCTGAAGCGCAAGTCGAAACGGTGTCGCCGTGCGCTCAGAGTCGGGCTCATGCTCGGCAGCGACGGCAGCTCGCGAACGGTCAGCTCATCCCAAGTCTGCGCTACACCGCCGCGCTGGATGCGGACGGCAGCCTCGACCCAGCGCGCAAGCTCTGCGCCGAGATCCTCTTCCACTCTCACAGTTGCCATACAAAGAGCGTATCGCCCGAGGTTGACAGCTTTCGACGTACGCGATCAGTCGGAGGTCTCGACCCCTTCGGTAGTCGGCGGGTTCGGCCATGCCTCGCGTAGTGCCCGCAACTCCTCGTCCGAGAAGTCGAGCGCACCGCGGACGGCGATCATGGTCGTGTCAAAGGCGCGGACGCCGTCGCGCCGGGGCGAAAGGAGAACGCCGACGGTCGTCAGGTCATCGGCCGCACCGCGCACCTGCGCGTGGTCGTAGTGGCGCAGTTGCACCCACCAGCTGAAGAGGTCGCGGTGCATGTCGGAGAATTGCGAGCAGACGCCGAAGGCAAGGTGGACGCGTTCGAGACCGCCGACGAAGCGGCGCAGCCTCCATTCGGTCGCCTCCGGGCCGACATCGACGACCGCAGCGAGCCCGTCCTCGAGGAAGTGGCCGATCTCGGCGCGGTAAGTCACCGGCAAGCGGTCAAGCTCGGCGAGGACCGCAAGCCGGTTCCCTTCGTCGACGTCGGGCGCTGGCGTGATCGCGATGTCCTCGAAGATCGAGCGGACGAGCAGGTGCGGGCGGGCGTCTTCGGGCGGCACCGCCAATGGCAGGAGCGGCGTCGCGATGGTCAGTCCGCTTGGTCCGACGAGCGCGGGGTCGATCTTGTCGGGCTCGGCTTGGTGGTCGGCCATCGCCAGTTCGTAGTAGCGAACCGGCTCTCGACCGAGTTCAACCGGGTCCCCGACGACGCGCTCAAGGTAGGTCGCGACCGCGTGGGTCGACTTGAGCAGCTCGAAGAGGAAGTTCCAGTCGCGCCGCAAGATGACCACCGCCGGCGCCTGCGAATCGAACGGCGCCGGCGCGACTGCCGGCGGATCGGGATGATCGATCACGACGACGGAGATCCACCTCAGGTTCGCGCCGTCGACCCTGACCGTCCGCCCGCGCGCGTTCGTGAGGTCGACCGGCTGTGACCGTAGGCGCCGAATCGTGCCGCGCGCCTGTGACAGCGCCGACCCCGCCTGCTTCTTGACCCAGCGGCGCTCCCGCGCGGCATCGTCGCTCGGCGCCGTCCGGCTCTTGACCTGCACGACAACGCCAACGGAGCCGACGATGAGCAGGTTGTCGCCGAGCTCGCGCGTGCCTTGTCCGACCTCGATCTGGTGACCACGGTACGTGAAGTCGGGCAGACCCCAGATCGCCGCCGCCTCGTGGACTGCCTCCTCGGCCGCTTGGCCTTGCGTGACGTCGGACGGCAGCGGCCAAGCGTTGGGGATGCGACGGACGAGGACGCCTGTCGGAGTCTCGACCATCAGCGTCAGCTCCGCGTCTTCGGCGGGCTCGCCTCCCGCCCACGCGCGCGCCGTACGCGCGTTGATCTCATCCCTGATCCACCGCATGGTTGAGTCGGCTCCGTCCGATGCCGGGTTGAGAATGACCTCCTGAGCAGGGCCTTTGTGGCTGTATAGGGCAGCCGGGGCCCGGCGTCAGGAGGTCACCTGGATGGTGCACGAAGAAGAGCCGGTTGTGTTGGACCGGTTGGAGGTCTCCTTCGACGACGAGCGGCTCGTTTCCGACGCGGGGATCGTGTTGGTGGCGTCGCTCGCTGAGCGGCTCGGGATCGAGCGGCTCGCGCAACGGTTCGTCAGGTTGCGGCCGGATCGTCCCGGTGCGCGCAACGCCGGCCGGAAGGTGATGTCGCTGGTGTACGCGATGCTGCTCGGCGCCGACTCGATCGATGACTGCGACTTGTTGCGCTCCGGGAGGACGCGCAGGCTCCTCGGCGGCTGGGTCGCGGCGCCCTCGACGCTGGGGACGTTTCTGCGCGCGTTCACGTTCGGGCATGTGCGCCAGCTCGACCGGCTGCTCGCCGAGGCGCTCCAGCGTGCCTGGGCGGCGGGCGCAGGGCCCGGTGCTGAGCGGCTCGTGATCGACGTCGATTCGTTCGTCGGCGAGGTGCACGGCTACCAGAAGCAGGGCGCCGCGTTCGGCTACACCAGAGTGCGCGGCTACCACCCGCTCGTCGCCGCCCGCGCCGGCACGCGCGAGCTGTTGCACCTGCGGCTGCGGAAAGGCTCGGCCAACACCCAGCGCGGCATCCTCCGCTTCAGCGAGGAGCTGATCGCCCGCGTGCAGCGCGCCGGCGCGACCGGGCCGAAACTGCTGCGAGCCGATTCCGGCTTCTGGAACGTCAAGCTGATGGAGCGGCTGGAGCAGGCGGGCTGGCTGTACTCGATCGGCGTCCGCATGACGAAACCAGTGGCCGCGCTCGTCGCCGCGATCGCCGAGGACGCCTGGCAGACGATCCCCGACTACCCGGCCACAGGCCAGGCGCAGATCGCTGAGACCACGCTCGGCGGGCGACGGCTGATCGTGCGCCGCGTCCGCACCCTCGCCGCGCAGACAGAGCTGTTTCCCGACTGGCAGCACTTCCCCTTCCTCACCAACCGCACCGACGAGCTCGCCCTGGTCGAAGCAGAGCACCGCGACCACGCCGTGATCGAGCAGGTCATCCGCGACCTGAAAGAACAAGCATTGGCGCACTTCCCCTCGGGTCAGTTCAACGCCAACGCCGCCTGGACCGTAATCGCCGCGCTCGCACACAACCTGCTCCGCTGGACCGAACTGCTCGGACCACCCCAACCCGTCCTCCGTGCCGCCCACAGCGTCCGCCGGCGACTGCTCGCATTGCCGGGCCGACTCACCAGCCACGCCGGCCGCTTCACACTGCACCTGCCAGCACGCTGGCCCTGGCAGCACGACTTCGTCGAAGCGCTCGAGCGGATCCGAGCACTGCCGGCTGCCGCCTGAACAGGCAGCGCCCTCACCAAACCGAGCCCGGCACCGCCGCACGACGATCAGCGCTGCCCACGAACGACCGATCGCGCCCGCATCGAGACGCTCGCTGCCATCGACCGGCCCCGACAACGACGCCAAAGCAATCCCCGCCCCCC
>NZ_QQZY01000017.1 GCF_003351045.1 Gaiella occulta | reverse complement strand
CGAGATGACTGAGAAGACGAGCCTGAACTTGTCTTCAACAGAGAGAACAACAGGGCGTGCCATCAGCGTGCTCCTTCAGGTCAGGAGCCCAAAGTAACCGCCCTGCCAGATTTCGTGAAGCGGGACATGCCAGTAGCGGGGGTGTTCGGCCTTGTCATAGGCGTCTTGCTCAACATTGGCGGCGAGTTCGAAGAGTTCCTCCTCCTGCTCGGAGGCCATGAGCCAGCTTCCTTCGACGCCGTGTGACCAAAGTCCGCCGTAAAGCCAGCGTGCAGCCTCGCTGTATTCGTTTGATCCAATCGCTACCCCGCCTGATGCGTGACCGCAGGCTCCTTCGAACCCCGCAACGATGATCTCCGCTCCGCCATCCGCGCTTAGGTCGATCTTCTCCTGCACGGTGGCTGCAAGTTCTTCATCCCAAGCTCCTTCCGGCAGGCTCAGCTCGCTACCTCGTGCTTCGGTGGGCCAGGTGTCAAACTGGAACCGATACTCCGCGACGGCAAGCGCGAGCGAGGCGTAGATGCTCACCTGTCCATAAAGCAGTTCGGCGCGCCGATTGTTGCGTTCCCGAAGCGCAGTACAGATCGGGCAGGGGTCATGAGCAACCCCTAGGGCGTCGTGGTGTTCGGCAAGTCTTTCGTCCGAGCCTTCGAGGCGGAGGATGAGATTGTCAATCATCAAGCGCATTCGATCCACGAACACGTACATGTCAATGTCGCTCTTGATCAACCGTGAAATACCGTCGGAGAACGTCCACTCAGGGTTATGGAGCGACCAACTCTCCGCAAGAATTTCAGGCAAGAAGCGGCCGTGTTCGATCATCACTTCGACCGGCTTGGGACGCTCAGGTGGGTTGATTTCGCTCATGGAACTTCAGTCCACTCAAGGTGGGATTTGGTGACACTTGACGAACCGCATTCTGAGTAGCGTACGAACTTGCAGTCCACCAAAGGGCCGGTCATGTAGCCGTCTCCGTCGAGACCCACAACCCCTCGCCAGCGGTCCTTGGGCTTGCCTTGGAGTTCCTCTATGAGAGCCCAAGCGGCTAGTGGCGAGTGCACGCTGGCTTCTTCATTCACCGACACCGCACACCAACCGGGCGCAGGTATCACCTTGATCACATTCCAGTTCAGGAGAGTGTGGTTCCCTGAACGAGACGGATAGTCATCCCGATAGTGCTTGCAGCGAGAGCCGCACATAAATACGAGATCGTCAGCGGGCTCAAAGGTTTCGAGGACTGTCGCCCCCAAATCTTGGTAGTCACGAGATATCCCTTCCGGCTCATCGAACAGGCTCGTAAATGGCACAAGACTGGCCGCATCGGATGAGGAGCGGATTAGTGCCCAAGCAACGAGCGGTGTGTGGACTCCGTCGTTCACAGCACACCAACCATGTGCAGGAATGATGTCCGAGATCTGGCCGTGGGGAGGTTCGTAGATCGGGATCATCTCAAGTGGTGGGGTCCGTCGCATCGCCTCTCCTTATCGGCTCGATACATATGTCCCTTGAAGCAATTCCTAATGGGGTGTGGATGGGGTCAGTCATGCGGAGAACCTCCGGAATCATCGGGTAGCTCGGGTATCGGTCCATGGCAAAAACCCAGCATATCAGGGCTATTCATGGAACTAAGGAAAGTGCGTTGAAGGCCTCGAATGTTCTGTCACGCCGGAGGTCGCGGGTTCGAGTCCCGTCGCTCCCGTCTTTTACTCTCCGCCGCCTCGCTCCGTCGCAAGCCTCTCAGGAGGCAGCGCTCGCGGGGGTCTCGAACGCATGGCGCGTAAATCCAGGGAGATCCGGGTACATCATCGCGTTCGTGTAGCTACAGGTGCGTTCCAACATGCGCCGAATCTGCGTGGCAGGCCCCCGTTTGTAGGTCCGGTCGTTATGAGAGTCGCGTTGTCAGTTTGGTCTCCAGCTTGCGGCGTAGGCGGCCGGGGTCTTCCAGCCGAGGCTGCCGTGCGGCCGTTGGGTGTTGTAGATCTTTCTCCAATCCTCAAGCACGACGGCTGCTTCAGCAAGTGAGCCGAAGGCCTCGACCGAAAGGACCTCGTCCCGGACACGTGAGCCAAACGATTCGACGAACGGGTTCTCCCAGGGGGAGCCGGGCTCGATGAACGCCTGGCCGCTGCCGCCGAGGCGGCACCAGTCGCGCAGCGCGTTCGCTGTCAACTCGGGGCCGTTGTCGGAGCGCAGCAACTCGGGCCGGCGTCCTGTTGCGACGATCCGGTCGAGCACCCTGACGGTGTGGTCGGCGTCGATCGACCTGGCGACCTCGATCGCGAGTGCTTCTCGGGTGTGCTCGTCGACGACGTGCAGCAGCTTCACGGTGCGGCCGTCGACGGTCGTGTCGAACTGGTAGTCGAGCGCCCACACGTGATTCGGGCGCTCGGCCCGCAACCTCTTGCCCGGCACGGTCGCCTCGCCGACCCGCTGCCGCTTGCGCTTCCGTTGCGGTACCCGCAGGCCTTCCTCGCGCCACAACCTCTGGATCTTCTTGCGGTTCACCGCCCAGCCCTCCTCGCGCACAGCACCCCAGGCGAGCCGGTAGCCCCACCGCGGATGCTCGGCCGAGAGCCTCCGCAGCCTGGCCCGCAGCGCGTCATCGCGGTCACGTCCACGCAGCGGCTGGTGCCGTTGCGTGGAGCGGTGCTGACCGCTGATCTGGCACGCCCGCCGCTCAGACACACCCAGCCGCTCGATCAACATCGAGACGGCCTCGCGTCTGCGCGACGGGCTCACCAGTTTCCGGGCATGAAGATGGCCTGGTGCTCGATGTCCGGGACGGCTCGTACGGTGCGCCTACCGGGTCATGGGGCCATGTCGGAGGACACGTAACGGGCAGGCCGAGCTCTACAGGGATGAGCTTCGAGCTCGACAGTTTCTACAGGGATGAGCTTCGAGCTCGACAGTTTCCTTGGCCGCCCCTACGACCAGCCCGGGTGTGCCTCGAGCACGGATCCGTCAGTGTCGTGTGCCCGTCGCTCCGACGCGTCGTCCGCAGTCGAGTGAAAGGAGCGTCATCGTGCAAGGCCGCTGTATCGGTATGGACGTCCACCGCGACTTCTGCGAGGTCGCGATCTGGGACGCCGGCGAAGTCGTTCGGGCGCCGCGTGTCCCGTCGAGGCCCGGGCAGCTGCAGGAGTTCGCGCTGCAGCTGCGCCCGACCGACCGGGTCGCGATGGAGGCGACCGGCAACGCACTCGCGATCGCCCGGATCATCGGACCGCACGTCGCTGCTGTCGAGATCGTCAACACGCGCCGGCTCAAGGCGATCACCGCGTCGAAGCAGAAGACCGACCGTCACGACGCCAAGACGCTCGCCCAACTTCTCGCCGCCGGGATGTTCGCTGGGTCGTGGCAGCCAGACGAGGCGACCAGGATGCTGCGCCGCCGGGTCGCCCGGCGGGCACGGCTGGTCGTGCACCGTACGCGTTCGAAGAACGAGATCCTGGCGGTGCTCCATCGCAACCTGAAGCCGCGGCCGCCGATGAGCGACCCTTTCGGCGTCGCTGGCCGCGCGTGGCTCGCCCGTCAGGAACTGCCCGTTGACGAGCAGGACACGGTCAACGCGGCACTCCGCCAGATCGACTTCCTCAACGACGAGATCGCGACGATCGAGACCGAGCTCGCGCGCTTCGCCACCGGCTCGGCCGAGGCCAAGCAATTGATGACCGTGCCCGGCGTCGGGCTCGTCACGGCGACCGCGTTCCTGGCGCAGGTCGGTGAGGTCACGCGCTTCCCGAACCCGAACCAGCTCGTCAGCTACCTCGGTCTCAACCCGAGCGTGCGCCAATCCGGCGACAACGACGCGCACACCGGCCGCATCTCGAAGGAAGGCTCCGCGCTCGTCCGGCACGTCCTCGTCGAAGCCGCCCAGACCGCGATCCGCAGCCCCGGCCCCCTGCGAGCGTTCTTCGAGCGCGTCCGCGCCCGCCGCGGCCACGCCGTTGCGATCGTCGCCGTCGCCCGGAAGCTCGCCGTGCTCTTCTGGCGCCTCCTCGTCAGCGGCCAGGACTACGCCTACTCGATGCCGACCCCGACCGCGAAGAAGCTCCGCGCAGTCGAGCTGAAAGCGGGCGCGCCATCCCGCCGAGGCGGCGGCTCCCAGCACGCGCTCAACCGCGAAGCGCGACGCAAGCTCGAGCGCCGCTCGGCCGAACACGCCGAAGCCGCCTACCGACGCAACGTCGCCGACTGGCACCGCCAACAAGCAAAGGGGGCGCGTACGGCGACTTGACTTTCATCCGTCCCTTCGCGATCTCCTTCAGCGCCTGGTTCTCGAGCAGCTGATCCGCGACGATCCGCTTCAGCTTCTGGTTCTCCCTCTCGAGCTCCTTCAGCCGCTTCACGTCAGCGGCCTTCAAACCGCCGTACTGGGCCCACCAACGGTGCAAAGTTTGCTCCGACACCTCGAGCTGCTTCGCCACCACGGCGACCTCCTCGCCCTCGCCGAGCAGCCGGTCGGCCTCACGCAACTTCCTGATGATCTGCTCCGGCGTATGCCGGCGTCGCTTACCCGCCATCGCTCCGATTGTCCTCCTCTGTCCACGAATGGAGGGACTGTCCGACGAACGGTGTAAGTCCAGTTGCCTGGCTTGCTGGCCATAGCGCCGGCGGAAGGGAGCTGTGATGTCTGATCTGACTACACCGGTCGCGTCGTCGGCGGTGGCGGGGAGCGCTGAGCGGTCGGTCGACGAGTCGCTCGCGCAGGAGCTGGTGGAGCGGGC
>NZ_QQZY01000016.1 GCF_003351045.1 Gaiella occulta | reverse complement strand
CTCGCTCGCTTCATCGAGGAGCAGCGAGCCCCGCCGGGTTCAGCTACGATCGCCCCCGGTCGACCCGCCGCTCACCTGGGGAATTTCGGTGATCGGGTCCGGGGAGATTCGCGTGATCGCCCTCAGCGTGAGAATGGTCATGAAGTACACCGTGTTGAGCAAGCTTGCGAGGAAGACCCGCTGGGCTTCTGTCGGCTGTCGGACGAACAGAGCAAGTTCCTGTTCCCGGATCTCCTCCAAACGGCTCTCGCGGCGGGGAAGGAAGTTAAATCCTTCGCCCTCGACCCGGTCGATTAGGGCCTTTGGATGGGGGGCCTCCGGATAGAGAAGCAGTGCGGCCTCCACGCCGTGCCGCCGGATCAACTGTCCTAGCCGGACATCCAGAGCAGCTTTGAGGAGGGCGATGTCGTCGTCGCTGAGACTGGCGTTGAGCAGACGAAGAGTCACCGCCCAATCGTCAAGCGCTCGCTCTTCGACCTTCGCCGACTCGCGCGTCCGGCCGTCAACTTCGCCATGCAGCGTGTCGCTGGCCGTGTACTTACCGTTCGAGTGGGTCAGCCGATCCTCGCGGACGAGGTTCTCGAAGATCGGTCGGAGCTCATCGAGCTCAACCTCCAAGCCCCAGAGCGTCGCGCAGTGATCCTGGCACTCCCTCAGCGAGGTCACATGACCATCCGACTCCATCACCGCAGCGACCACGAGATCGGTCAACGCCGCCTGCGCATCGAGGCCGTTCCGCTCGAACGGCCGATATTGGGCGAGTCGGCTAACAGATACGTCGATCGACATCTGAGGGCAGTCCAATGTACTAGCCTCCGCTGAAGTCGCGGGCGCGGCTAGACCATGATCGAGTTGGATGTGGTCGTAGGCGACGCTCCCCCCGTCGACGGGAACCAACAACGAGGCGACGACATAGCCGGCACGATTGCGCGCCTCGTCTCGACGGCGCGCGGACGGCAGCGCCTAGCCACCGAGCGCGGCTGTCTATCTCGCGCGAACGCCGTAGGGCGTCGCCCTGAAGAAGCGACTCCCGCTGGAGGCCGATTCACGTCGCGCAAACGATCAGTGGCGCGATTCCCCCGCCGCCGGACATGTGCGTGAGATGCGGCGACTGTGGACTCGTGTTGCGCCGTGCTCCGCCAGCGAACGCGCCATTGAACATGAAAAGACCGTAGTCGACGGCGCATTCGCGGAAAACGACTTTCTCGCCTGACAAGAACGCCAGCCGCTCGCGCGGCTTTTCCATCCACTCTTGCACGACCCACGGGCGCGGCTCGCGGAGACAAGCTTCGATCTTGCCCTCCCATTCCTGAGCAGAGCACTCGCACCCGATCACTGTGCCGATACCGCCATAGCCAATGCTCTTCTTGATCACAAACAACTCTCTGCTCTCGATCATGAGCGCCGCGATGTCGTATCGCCGCGATCGAAATGTGACATCTGTGTCCTCGATGAGGCGCGTCCATGGAACATGGCTCCTGTGCTCCCCACCCGTCGCCGAAGCCTCGGAGACGAGCGCGAGTAGTCCTTTCGCCGACCACATGACCTGCGATACGTCCCCGATTAGGATCGTGGCGTTGTCGTACGCGACGTCCAAGAGTGCTGCGTAATCTGCCGAGCGCTCTGAGTCGTCTCGAGACGGCGGATCGAAGAACCGGTACATGATGTCGAAGTCGAAGCTGCGGCCGTGCGCGACGTCTTCAGCAGCGACGACCCCGGCGTCAAAGCCACGTGCTCGCAGCCCAGCAGCCAAGTGCTCGTGAACCCACCCGATCGCGTCTAGGTCTCGACGCCAGTCGACGACGGCGACGCGCCGGGCCTGAGCCGAAAGAAGCGTGATTATGCGGATGCGAAAGCATCAAGACTGTTCGGGTATATGCACTGCCTCCGCCGAAGGATCCGCCGGACTGTCGGCAGTGAGCTGATCGCGCGGAACACGACATCGTCGTGAGTCTGATGCCCGAACAACGGAACCAAGTTCATCTCCAGAATGCGCAGACCATGCGGCGAGAGAACTGCGTCTGGGCGAGCTGCAAGGTTCCATCCGGCCCGCAACATCTCGACATCACATCGGTTAATCTCGGGCATCCACTCCGACGGCTGAAGATAATCCGCCAGTCGTCGGAGATCGCATCCGAAGCGCGCCTCGACGAGCCATCGTACGCGTTCCAGAACCGCCCGTAGGACTTGTTCTGTCTGCGCCGCCGACTGCTGCGTGAGGACGGCAGGCGTCAAGGCCAGCTGCTCGATGCGCGCCGGAATGGCAATACCGCTCGCGCGCATACCACTAACGATCTCCTCGATGCGCTCTCGGAGCAGCGGTGCCTGTCGCTCCAGCTCGCGATGCATGTCCGCAATCCACGGCGGCGCGGCCCTATGATCACGAGCTATCAAACCGAGCCGCCTAACCGATCGTTCACACCTGAATGTGGAAAACTACCAGCCGTACTACCGCCTCCAGTCCGGGGCGCAGTTTGCGAGCGCAACCGCACTTCGATTGTATTCAGAGCGATGATCGAGAAGGGTCAGCGATGACGACCTCACTCTGGCGTCACCACGACTTCCTGCGTCTTTGGGGCGCGCAGACCGTGAGTGAATTTGGCAGCCAGATCACGATGCTGGCTTTACCGCTCACCGCGGTCCTGGTTCTCGACGCGACGGCGTTCGAGGTCGCAGCGCTCGCCACAGCTCAGTACCTACCGTACGTGCTCTTCAGCCCGCTGGCGGGCGTGTGGGTTGATCGCCGCAATCGCCGCGGCGTTCTGCTTCAAGCTGACATCTGGCGCGGCGTCGCTCTCGTCACTGTCCCAGCCGCTTACGCCCTTGATGCGCTGACGTTGTCGCAGCTGTACGCCGTCGGCTTCGTCCACGGGACACTCACCCTTGCCTTCGGCATCGCGCATCAGGGCTTTCTCCCATCGATGCTTCGCCGGGAGCATCTCCTTGAGGCGAACACGCGGTCCGAGGTTGCTCAGACGACGGCGCAGCTTTCGGGGCCTGCGGCCGCCGGCGGCATGGTTGCCGTGCTTTCAGCGCCGGTCGCAATTCTGGCGGACGCGCTCAGCTTCGTGTTGTCTTGGCTGCTGATCCGCAAGATCCGTTACCGCGAGCCCCCGCGCGAGACGGCCACGCACGCGCGTCCTCCGTCAGTGCGTCGCGAGCTCCGTGAAGGCGCAGTTTACGTACTGACGAATCAGTATCTGCGCGCATTGATGGCAGCGACCGCCCTCATCAACTTCAGCATCAATGTGATCGTCAGCATCCTCGTTGTCTTCGCCGTCCGCGAACTCGGGCTGAGCGCGGGAGAGATCGGTCTCGTCTTTTCGCTTGGACAAGCAGGCGGGCTGCTCGCCGCAGCGGTTTATTCGCGTGCGAGGCGTGTCGTTGGTGTGGGCAAGCTACTGTTGCTCGCTGCTGCTCTGCTCGGCCCGACGACCCTGATCCTCGCCCTCGCACCTCGAGCTCACGCCTTCGCCTTTCTGCTCGCGGGATGGGCTACTGGAAGCTTCGCGCGGGTCATCTACAACGTGTCGGCGACGAGTATCCGACAAGCGATCGTGCCGACGCCGCTTCAGGGACGCGCGTCAGGGTTCATGCGGTGGGTCTCATTTGGGACGCTGCCGTTAGGGTCGCTGACTGGAGGCGCGGTCGCTGCCGCGTTCGGCCTCCGCGAGGCGATGATCGTCGGCGCCGCGCTCTCGTTTCTCGTTGTTGTGCCGTGTCTCGCGCCGCCGGTCAGGGCACTGCACGATCTCCCGGCCTCTGACGAGGCGTAGGCGGACACGCGCGGAAGCGCCGCGTCGCAACTCTGACGGAGGGTTCACCGCCCGGCGTTGTGCTCGCCCCTCCCCGGCCGGTGGCTCGCAGCCGCGCGCACGGACGCGCGGGCTCAACGAGCCGCCAAGGCGCGGCGGCCGTCGAACACCGTCACGGGTTGCGCTACGCCGGGAACGGCGACGGAACCCACCAAAGGCTGTGGCAGCGGAAGGTCGTAGACCCGGTAGCCGCACAGCGTGCCGTCCGTTGAATACCACCCGTCGCCGCTGTCGTCGCTGGCAGAGAACGACGTTACCTCGAGCGTCAAGCCGCTTCCTGCAGCCTTCACCGCAGCCTCCTTGCGGGTCCACAAGCGCAACACTGACCGGTCATTCGGCCACCCCGGGAGTCCGCCGGCGTTCTCGCGCCGAGATGCCACCAGCGGAGCTAACTGCCGCAAGTCAGGCAGCCGGCCCAGCAGCTCGAGGTCGACTCCAACCTCCGAACTCGCACTGACAGCTATTAGGAGATGTCGCTGACAGCGTGATGCGTTGAAGAACATTCCTTCGTGCGGCGGCGCGAGCTCCGGCTTGCCGTGCGCAAGACCGCATACCGGACACGGACGGCGCACGAAGTGCACCGCCGATGCGGACGTGTCTAGGTACGCCGCAAGCAGCAACCGCAGAGCGCGGCGACCAGCGAGAAATGAACGCCGGTCGAACTCGTTCCGGAGCCGCAGCGCGCGCTCCATCTCTTCCCTTTCAAGGCGCACCGACGAAACCGCAGCCTCGTACAGTCCGAACTGCCAAACGTGGATCCCCCGCAGCGGCAAGGGAGGGACATCCAATGTGGTGGGGTGATCTGCCATACCCCTACGACACGCCGGGCGGAGTGGTCGGAGAATGACTCTCGCCTCCGCCCGCGACCGGCATCGCCCCGGCGTCGAGGTGAGACGCAAGCGCCCGGAGGGACTGTCCGACGAACGGTGTAAGTCCAGTTGCCTGGCTTGCTGGCCATAGCGCCGGCGGAAGGGAGCTGTGATGTCTGATCTGACTACACCGGTCGCGTCGTCGGCGGTGGCGGGGAGCGCTGAGCGGTCGGTCGACGAGTCGCTCGCGCAGGAGCTGGTGGAGCGGGC
>NZ_QQZY01000015.1 GCF_003351045.1 Gaiella occulta | reverse complement strand
TCCGCAACAGCCTGACGGCCTCGGAGCGAAACTCCAACGAGTAGGGCGGGATCTTTGGCATCAGCAGACATCCTTCCCGACCGAGCGAACTCAGTCAGCAGATGTCCACGGAAGCGGGGGAACTCCAGGCATCGGACGGAGCCGACTCAACCATGCGGTGGATCAGGGCTGAGATACGGCGCGTTCTGGGCCGGGTCGACGAAGCTCTGCCACCAGATCCGCACTAGTTCCTCCCCTTGACCGGGAGCTGTTCTCCTACGGCATCGTTGCCGTCGGGAGGTCGAGTGTGCCGCGCGACGAAGGCGCCGTCTTCCGTATCGAGATTGACGTGGTCTCCAGGCCCAACTGACTCCAGCCGCGCGATGATCCGGGCGCCGCCTTCGGTGTGGACGCTGCCAATCGCGACGTCGGAATCTGCCGGCCGCCCGGCACCGCGGCGTACCGTAGCGGCCTCCTCCACAACACCAGTCGTGACGACGACGTCACGGGTCTCGAGGCTCCCGCACCGGGGGCACCAGTCTCGATGCGGAAGTCCGCGCCACGCGCACCGGTCGCAGCCGCTGACGGTGATTCCGCTCATACGATCTTCTCCAGGACGGCGGCGTTGGCGCACGCCCCGTAGCGATACGCGACCATCCCGTAACCGGATACGACCCCGACGCGGGCTCCCCGAATCTGACGGGATCCTGCGGTGCCTCGAAGCTGACCCACGACCTCGACGAGACCGTGCATGCCACCTGCGGCGCCGGCCTGTCCGGCCGAGAGCTGGCCTCCCGAGGTGTTGACCGGCAGCTCGCGTGTGGCGAGTCGCTGCTCGATGAGTCTTCTGATGTCTCCGTCATCGGCAAACCCGAGATCCTCGAGCTGCACCAGTGCCATCGCCGGGTAGTCGTCGTAGACAGACACGACATCCACGTCCCCGGGCCCGATTCCGCTTTCGTGCCAGAGTTCGGGCGCGATCTCCCCGAGGCCCGTATCGAGTCCGTCTCCGTCCTGGCCGTCATGATTGTGCAGCGCTTTGAGCGCTCGAACGCGCACGGCTGACCCGGTCGCCTCGCCGCTCACGACGATGGCGTTGGCTCCAGTGACAACGGGAACGCAGTCGAATATCGAGAGCGGGTCGGCGACAATTGGCGCCCGAAGGTACTCATCGAGTGTCATCGGCTCCCTGTAGACAGCGCCGGGGTTCGCCTGGGCCCAGGAGCGCTGCGTGACCACGAGCTTTCCATACTCCTCGCGTCCGATCTGGTGCCGTTTCATGTGACGTTGGGTCAGCATTGCGAAAAGCACGTTCGGCCCGCCGGTCGGCAACGGGGATAGGTAGTCGCGCGTCGCGCTGTTGTACTCGTCCACGAGGCGGACGAACGCGTCCGGGTTGAGCCGGTCGCCTGCGACGAGCAGAACATGTTTGGCGTCCTCTGCCTCGACTGCGCTACGGGCATGCTGGAGCATCTCGATCGCGGAGGCACCTCCGTTGGCCGAATCCATCAGCCAGCGGACACGCAACCCAAGACTGACGGCGAGGTCGATCGCGTGGTCTGGCGCTAGCGAGAACGACGCGACGCCGAGGCCATCAATATCTGCCGGTGCGAGCCCTGCGTCGGCGAGTGCCCTCCGGGCAGCGTCAACGAGCACCGTCCTCGTCGTAACGTTTGAGCCCGGGTGCCGCGCGTAGGGGGACTCGGCTACCCCGGTGATCATTGCCTCCACCGCATCATTCTCGCTATGGCGGCGGACTGACGACCGGCTGCGCAAGCCGGCGCAATCAACCGTCGCCCCCGGGCGCGCCGCGCACCGTGCGATGTTTGTCCCACCACACGCCTCGCAGGGGCCAGCGTGCCGTGGCCTGTGGGCGGCGACCTCGGTTCCGCGGCTTGACGCCATGGGTCTCAGGAAATCCGAGAGCAGCGGACGACGATCGACCACGCGTACCCGGTCACGCGCTCGTTCGGTCGCTGTATGGTCACGCCGTGAGGAGCGGACGTAGCACCCAGACGGCATCGGCGCCCGGAGAGGCCCGTGGGTTGTCTGGATGAGCGATCGGGATCGCAGGGAGAAGGGCATCGCCGCGTACGCCAGCCAGTTCGGTATTCCCGAAGAAGGCGTGTGGGATCACCTGTGCGCGCTCGTCGGGGAGCGTATGGCGGAGGAGGCGATTTGGGCGGCCGCAGAGGCATGGGTTGACGATTGCCTCAGTCTCCGCGACCGCAGCCTGATCGTCCTGGCTTCACTGATTTCCCAGGGCGGGGTGGATGCGCGGATGCGCCCCCACGTACGCTGGGCTGTCGAGCACGGCGCCACACGCGAGGAGCTGGAGGCGCTCGCGACGCTGCTCGCCGTTTACGCCGGATTTCCGCGGGCATCGGTTGGGGTCGAGGTCATCCGTGACGAACTCGATCGGCTTGACGCTGCCAACCACTGAGCAAGGAGAAACCCGTGTCCGAAACCGAATCCCAAGCCACCGTTGCGCCCATCGTCTCGGCAGACCCGGTGGAGATAGCCGAGGGCGTCTACGTCATCCCCGACGGTCGCGTTCCCCTCGTGCCCAACGTGGGGATCGTGCTCGGTAGTCGTGCGGCGCTCGTGATCGACACAGGCATGGGGGCTGCGAGCGGTGCCCGCGTCCTGGAACACGCTCGAGCGCTCGCCGGCGACCGGTCCCTCGTCCTGACGCTAACTCACTTCCACCCCGAGCACGGATTCGGCGCCGAGGTATTCGAGAACGAAGCACTGATCGTCTACAACGCCGCCCAACGCGACGAGCTTCGAGAAAAGGGGGACGCATACGTCGGGATGTTTCGCGGCTTCGGGGAGTCGGTCGCCGAGCAGCTCATCGACGTCCGGCTGGTCAGCCCTCACATCACCTACAACGGCTCCTCCGCTGAGATCGACCTCGGCGGACGCACGGCGCGGCTGCTCGCCTGGGGTCTCGCCCACACCAAGGGCGACCAGGCCGTATTCCTTCCCGACGAGGCGATCGTGTTCGGCGGCGACCTGTTCGAGACGCGGATGTTCCCTATCGTCCCGTACTTCCCGCCCGATGACACAGACGTAGACGGCGACCTCTGGGTGGACGTCCTCGGAAAGGTGATCGATCTCGCGCCGACGACCGTAGTCCCAGGTCATGGGGACGTGACGGATGCCGGACTCATCGAGGCGGTGCGCGACTACCTCATCGCCCTCCGCGAGGAAACGGCCGCGCTGAGGCGGGACGGGCTATCCGCCGACGAGGTCGTCGAGACGCTCGCACCGAGAGTGCGCGAGCGGCACGGCGACTGGGACAACCCGGAGTGGATCGACTTCGGAATCCGCTGCTTCTACGACCGAGCCGTCTAACATCCCCGCTACCGGTCTCTAGCCCGCGCCGCGAGGTTGTCCCGTAGCTCGTAGAACTTGACGGCGGTCCCTCCGGCCTCGTCCGCTTCTTTTGGGAGCGTTCGAGGCGATCCGCCAAAGATCGAAGGAGGAACCGCCGTGAAGAAGGAAACGGTAGCGCTCGTCCCGGCCGAGGTCGTGTTGCCGCCGCGGGTGCAGGAGGCGCTCGGCCAGTTGGTCGGTGCCGCGAAGGAGGGGTTGCTCGCGCTGAGCGTTGGTGTCGGCCTCGGCGTGCTCGCTGAGCTGATGGAGGAGGAAGTCGTCGACGTGGTCGGCGCGAAGGGAAGGCACGACGCCGAGCGCACGGCCGTCCGTCACGGGCACGAGTCGGGCGAGGTGACGCTCGGCGGCCGCCGCGTCGGGGTGGAGCGGCCGCGTGTGCGCAGCGCCGACGGGCGAGCCGAGATGCGGCTGCAGACGTACGTGTACTTCGCCGACCGGGATCCGCTCTCGCGCTCGGTGCTGGAGCGGATGCTGGCCGGCGTCTCCACCCGCCGCTACCGCCGCACGCAGGAGCCGGTCGGCTCCGAGGTCGAGCAGGCTGCGCGGTCGACGTCGCGGTCGGCTGTCTCGCGCACCTTCATCGAGCGCACCCGCCGCTCGCTGGGCGAGCTGATGAGCCGCCGCCTCGACGACGTCAGGCTGGCGGTGATGATGATCGACGGGCTCGAGCTGCAGGGACGCACGAACGTGGTCGCGCTCGGGATCAGCACCGAGGGCGTCAAGATCCCGCTTGGGCTCTGGGAAGGGTCGAGCGAGAACGCGACCGTGGCGACGGCGCTGCTCTCGGATCTGGTGGAGCGCGGCCTCGACCCCGAGCAGGGGATCCTGTTCGTGATCGATGGCGCCAAGGCGCTCCGCAAGGCGGTCCGCAACGTCTTCGGCGACGCGCCCGTGCAGCGCTGTCTGCGCCACAAGGAGAGAAACGTGACCGAGCATCTGCCCGAGCGCGACCGGCCGAACGTGCAGCAGCGGCTGCGGCGGGCGTGGGCTCAGGACGACCACGCCCGCGCGCTCGACCAGCTCCGCCGGCTCGCGGGCGAGCTCGACCACGTGCATCCCGGCGCCGCCGGCTCGCTGCGAGAAGGGATGGAGGAGACACTGACGCTGACCCGCCTCGGCGTCAGCGGCAGCCTCAAGCGCACGCTCTCCTCGACCAACCCGTGCGAGTCGATGATCGAGATCGTCCGCCGCACCCAACGCAACGTGAAGCGCTGGTCCTCGGGCGAGATGGCGCTGCGCTGGACCGCCGCCGGCATGCTCGAAGCCGAACGACAGTTTCGGAAGATCATCGGCTACCGCGACCTCGCCACCCTCCTCGTCGCGATCGAACACGACCACGACCGTCGCCGTCACTCCCTCGATGCCGCTCGCACCTCGACGAAGGAGACCGCTATCGTCGCAGCGGTCTAACGATCACACCGGGACCGCCGTCACGAAATTCCACGGCGCTCGGGACATCCTCCGCGCCGCCGGTCGGGTGGAGCGGCGCTCGTACGCTGCGGTCGATCTCGAGCCTGAACACGTCGAAGCGGTTGTAGTGGCCAACGATGTCGTGGAAGAGCCGTCCCCGGAGGATCGCGTTGAGATCGCAGTCGGCGAAGACGATCCCGGGCTCGTCCACGAGCGGCGGCGTAACCCATTGCCCGTTCGGGCCGATCACGCCTGAGATGCAGTTATACGTGCCGTCCGGCACGTCAAAGGGCAACCCGAGTTCGGCCGCAACCGAGGATGACCCGACGGCCGTGGAATCTGATGGCGGCCTCCTGATGGATCATATGGTCAGGCTGTGACAGCGATGGTGGACGGGTTCTCGGCGCCGACGGTGTGGCGGAGGGTCGCCGCGAGTTGCGG
>NZ_QQZY01000014.1 GCF_003351045.1 Gaiella occulta | reverse complement strand
AGCCGTCGCGCATCCGCTCGCCGGCGATCCAGTGGCCGCCGCCGCGGCTCAGGTAGCGCAGATTCGCGTCCGAGGAGAAGCCGCGATCGACGACCCAGACGCAACGCCCCAGCCGCCAGCCGCGCAGGTCGTCCTTCACCTGCGCGATCACGGTCTGGTCGTTGGTGTTGCCCGGCCACACCCACACCCTGACCGGGATCCCCTCGCGGGTGACCGCGAGTCCGATCACCACCTGCGGCAGGTCGGGGCGGTGGTCCTTCGAGTGCCCGAGCGCGCGGAAGGGGACCTGATCCGGCTCGCCCTCGCCGCTGTCCGGCTTGGCCTCGAAGTAGGTGGAGGTCGTGTCGAAGAAGAGCAGGTCGACCTCCAGGTTCAACAGGTCGGCGCAGGCGAAGAAGACCGCCTCCTGCAGCTTCGCCTCCGCGTCCGCCTCGACCAGCAGGTCGAGCGCCCGATACGCCTGATCGTCGTCCATCGCCGCCAGGCCGGGGATCGCAATGGAGTTCCCCCGCTTTCATGGACAGGGTTTGATTAGGCGGCTTGCTCTTCAAGTGTGACGGGGTGGTTGATCTTTTCGTAGTCGGCGGGGGAGCGTTGTCCAAGGGTGCTGTGGCGTCGTTCGCGGTTGTAGGGGCATGAAGATCGGCGCATGGGCCCTCGCGGGGAGCTTCGTCCGGCGCGACTCGTAGCGTCGCGGCTTGTTCCCGGGCCGGGGGCTGTCGTGGGATTCGAGGTTGGGCAGGCCGCTGTGTTTTCTATGGGCTGCGAGCCCGCGGTTTGTAGCTGGCCGCCCTCTGCGATTGTCCGGGTGTGCCGTGAGCACGGATCCGTAGATGTCATTCGTTGCCCGCCTCGTATCCGTCGTCGTCAAGGAAGGAGGCGAGGTGCGTTTCATCGCGTTGGATATTCATCGCGACTTCTGCGAGGTCGCGATCGCTGAGGGCGGCGCTGTCAGGTCGGCGCCGCGGGTGAAGACGGATCCGGAGACGCTGGAGCTGTTCGCGGCGAGTCTCGGGGCCGACGATCAGGTCACGCTGGAGGCGACCGGTAACGCGCTCGCGATCGCGCGGATCATCGAGCCGCACGTCGGCCGGGTGGTTCTCGCTGATCCGCGAGCGGTGCGCGGGAGCGCGAGCAGCGCGCTCAAGACGGACAAGGTCGACGCGCGCATCCTGGCGCGGCTGCTCGCGGGTGGTTTGGTGCCGGAGGTGTGGCTGCCGGACGAGCGGACACGGCGGCTGCGACGGCTTGTTTCGCGGCGGGCGCAGCTGGTGCGGCAGCGGACGCGGGCGAAGAATCAGGTGCACGCGGCGCTGATCCGCAACCTGCGACCGCGGCAGCCCATGCGCGACTTGTTCGGCGCGGCCGGCAGGCGTTGGCTCGCGGCGCAGACGCTGCCCGTCGACGAGCAGGAGACGGTCGCGAGCTGCTTGCGCGAGATCGACTTCCTCGCCGGCGAGATCGAGCAGCTCGAGCGGACGATGGCGCTCGCGGTGCTCGGCGACGAGCGGATGCGGCGGCTGCTCGCGCTGCCGGGGATCAGCGGCGTCGCCGCCTGCACGCTCCTCGCCGCGATCGGCGACATCTCGCGCTTCCCAGACGCCGGCCACCTCGTCGGTTACGTCGGTCTCAACCCGCGTGTCCGCCAGTCCGGTTCGGAGAAGCCGCGGCACGGGCGGATCTCGAAGCAAGGGCCGGGCGAAGTCCGGCACGTCCTCGTCGAGGCGGCGTGGCACGCGATGCGTTCGCCAGGGCCGCTGCGGATCTTCGGCGAGCGAGTTGCGGCCAAGCGCGGCAGCAACGTCGCCGTCGTCGCCGTCGCGCGCAAGCTGCTCGTGATCGCCTGGCACCTGCTCAGCCGCGAGGAGGACTACGCCTTCACCCGGCCCTCGCTGGTGCGCGAGAAGATCCGCCGGCTCGAGCTGCTGACGGGCA
This sequence comes from Gaiella occulta, assembly GCF_003351045.1. GTDB lineage: Bacteria > Actinomycetota > Thermoleophilia > Gaiellales > Gaiellaceae > Gaiella > Gaiella occulta. The sequence continues at coordinate 3,891 of NZ_QQZY01000014.1, read as the reverse complement.
CCGGCCCGGCGCGCGGCAACCGCGGCGCCACCCGTATCTACGCGAGCCGCCAGCAGCGCGATCTCGAACTGGAGCTCGTCCGCCAAGCCGAGCGCGCCTACGCCCGACTGATCAAAGACTGGCAGCCGGCACTCAAGGGTGCGGGTGCCGCACCGGGGCGCGCATCATCGGCCGTCGAGCGGCAAGCAGCGCGGCAGGAGACAGCCCCAACTCCGGCGCTTTAACTCGCGGGTCACCCGCACCAACGGAGACGATCGCAAAGGAAGCCACCACCCGCAAGCGCTCTTGACTTTCATCCGTAGAAGACCTCGATGTAGTCGAAGACCTCGGTGCGCAGCTCGGCCTTCGCGGGCCAGGAGCGACGGTTGATCAGCTCCTTCTTCAAGGTCGCGAAGAAGCTCTCGGCGACGGCGTTGGCGAGCGCCGTCGACTGCGCTCGATGTCGTCGCTGAGGAGCAGGTTGTCCGGGTAACGCATCCGTTCCACCCGTGGCTGGGGCGGGAGTTCGTGTTGGTAGCGGTGCGGCACACCTGGGGCGAGGACAGGGTGTTCTTCCTGGATGAGGAGGGGACGCAGCGCTCGCTGCCGAGAGGCTGGACGGACGCTGCCGATCTGGATCCGTTCGTGGCGCTGGCAGGCGGGCGTAGCGCGCTGCGGGTGGAGAATCTGCTGGCGCTGGTCGAGCTGCTCGAGGGCCTGAGCACCGCGGGCGGCCTCCCCGCCGTTGTAAGGGAGATTCTGCCGTGAGTGTTAGGCGAATTCTGCCGTATCGGGTGCGGCGGGCGGTCACCGACGCTCCTTGCTCGCGACTCTACTCGCGCATGGTGACCGCTCCCGCACTGGGTTGCAGGATGGCAGCGGTTGCTTCGCTATCGATGCCGTCCGATGTGCTCGGCATAATCTTCTTGACATCGACCGTGTGTGGAGGAGCGGTGGCGAGACGAGGCGAGGATCCGAAGGTGGAGGCGTTGCGGGCGGAGCGCAGTCTCAACCCGCGGCCGGAGGCGGTCCGGGACGAGGCCTTCCGGGAGTCGGCGTTCCTGGACGCGCGCGACCTGGTGCAGGTCAAGTACGAGATGGTGCGGCGGGTGCGGCTGGAGGGCGAGGCCGTCAGCGGGACGGCGCGCGCGTTTGGCTTCTCGCGCCCCTCCTTCTATCAGGCGCAGGCGGCGCTGGAGGCGGGCGGGCTGCCGGCGCTGGTGCCGGCGCGGCCGGGGCCGCGGCGGGCGCACAAGCTGACCGAGGAGGTGGTCGCGTTCGCGCGGGAGCGGCTGGAGAGCGACCCCTCGCTGCGCTCGGCCGCGCTGGCCGGGCAGATCGCGGAGCGCTTCGGGGTGCGCGTGCATCCGCGCTCGGTCGAGCGGGCCCTTCAGAGGGCCGCCCGGCCCAAAAGTGGAGGCGAGCGGTGAGCTCGCGGGCGGCGGGGTTGGCGAGGTCGAGCGCTACGAGCGGCTGCGCCGCAGCGCCCTCTCGGGCGAGCCGGACGGCTGGCGGCTCGGGCTCGCCCTACTCGAGCGGCGCGGCGTGGCCGCTTGGACTCGCGCCTGGCAGGAGACGGCGCCTGCTCCTTCCCCTGCGCGTACCGGTCCGGCTGTCGAGGCCCCGGTCGGCGCCGGTGAGATCGTGGGCGTGCTCGCGGCGATGGCGCTCGCCTGCCTGGCGGGGAGGTGAGGGTCGGTGAGCGCGACGGCCGCAGCGGTGTCGAAGGTGACCGCGTCGCATCTGGCGCGCACCGCCTATCTGTACGTGCGCCAGTCGACGCTGCGCCAGGTCGTCAACAACACCGAGTCTGGTCAGCGCCAGTACGCGCTCCGCCAGCGGGCGGTCGCGCTTGGCTGGCCGGCCGAGCAGATCGTCGTCATCGACCAGGACCAGGGCCAGTCGGGTGCCTCCGCCGCCGACCGGGAGGGCTTCCAGCGCCTCGTCGCCGAGGTCGGGATCGGCCGGGCCGGGATCGTGCTCGGGCTCGAGGTCTCCCGCCTCGCCCGCAACAACGCCGACTGGCACCGGCTGCTCGAGATCTGCGCGCTCAGCGAGACGCTGATCCTGGACGAGGACGGCCTCTACGACCCGGGCGAGTTCAACGACCGGCTGCTGCTCGGCCTCAAGGGGACGATGTCGGAGGCGGAGCTGCACTTCCTCCGCGCCCGCCTGCGCGGCGGCATCCTCTCCAAGGCCCGCCGCGGCGAGCTGCCGACGCCGCTGCCGGTCGGGCTCGTCTCCGACCCGGCCGGCAAGGTCGTGCTCGACCCCGACCAGGGCGTGCAGCAGGCGCTCCGGCATCTCTTCCAGACCTTCGAGCGCACCGGCTCGGCGCGGGCGGTCGTGCAGGCCTTCGAGCGCGAGCGCCTCCGCTTCCCGGTCCGCGTCCGCAGCGGCGAGCGCAAGGGCGAGCTCGTCTGGATGCCGCTTCGCCACTGGCGCGTGCTGCGCACGCTGCACAACCCGCGCTACGCCGGCGCATTCGTCTACGGCCGCCGCCGCACCCGCAAGACACCCGACGGCAAGACGACCCTGCAGGAGTTGCCGCGCGAGCAGTGGACGGCGCTGATCCCGGACGTCCACCCCGGCTACATCAGCTTCGACGAGTTCGAACGAAACCAGCGCCTGCTCGCCGGCAACGCCCACGCCTACGGCGGCGAGCGCGCCGCCGGCCCCGCCCGCGAGGGCCCCGCGCTCCTGCAGGGCCTCGTCGTCTGCGGCCGCTGCGGCCGGCGGATGACCGTCCGCTACCACCAGCGCCGCGGCGTCGAGGTGCCCGACTACCAGTGCATCGGCGAGTCGATCCAGGGCGGCGGGCCGCGCTGCCAGACTGTGCCCGGCAAGGGGATCGACGTCGCGATCGGCGAGCTGCTGCTCGAAACCGTCACGCCGCTCGCGCTCGAGGTCGCGCTTACCGTCCAGGCCGAGCTCGAGGCGCGCGCCGACGAGGCCGACCGGCTGCGGCGAAGCCACGTCGAGCGCGCTCGCCAGCGGACCGAGCTCGCCCGCCGCCGCTACCTCGCCGTCGACCCCGACAACCGGCTCGTCGCCGACACGCTCGAGGCCGACTGGAACGACGCGCTCCGCGCCCTCCAAGCAGCCCAGGACGAGTACGAGCGTGCCAGCGCCGTCGCCCGAGCCGCGCTCGGCGAGAAGCAGAAGCAGCGGATCCGCACCCTCGCCGCCGACTTCCCCGCCCTCTGGACCAACCCCGCGACGCCGCAGCGCGAACGCAAACGGATCGTCAGGCTGCTGATCGAGGACGTCACCCTCAACAAGACCGACGCCATCCACGCCCACATCCGCCTCCGCGGTGGACAGACCAGGAGCATCACCCTGCCGATCCCGCCGCCCGCCTGGAAGGCCCGCGAGACCAACCCCGACACGCTCGCCCTGCTCGACCGCCTGCTCGACGAGCACACCGACGCCGAGGTCGCCGCCGAGCTCAACGCCGCCGGCCACCGCTCCGGCGAAGGCAAGCGCTTCACCCGCAGGATCGTGCTCGGCCTCCGCCGCGACCACAACCTCCCCAGCCACGCCGAACGGCTGCGCGCCCGCAGCCTGCTCACCCTCTGCGAGATCGCCGCACTGCTCCGTGTCAGCATGAGCACGATCAAGGCCTGGCACCGCGCCGGCCTACTCACATCGGAGAAGGCCAACGACAAGAACGAGCGGCTCTACCACCCGCCGCGGCCGGGAGACCCACGGCTCGTCAAACAGCTCGGCCGCCGGCTCTCCGAGCGAGAACCCGTCGAATCAACACCAGGAGGTGCAGTGTGAAAGGGTCTGTCAGATTTTCGGTGTAAGTCCTGTTGTCTATTTTGTTAATCGTTGATCTCGATTCGTCCTTCGAATGTCACTGCGAACGCGTTGAGGGCGGGCTTCCAGCGGTTGCTCCAGCGTGCTCGG
>NZ_QQZY01000013.1 GCF_003351045.1 Gaiella occulta | reverse complement strand
ATCGCCAAAGCGCGCACCGAGCCGCCGGCCGACGAACCCAAGGAGGTGATCGCCATCGCCGCAGCCGCATAAACGTCAAGCGAGGATGACGCAGTCAACGTCGTACACCACTTGACGGGACGTGGCCACGCCGCGCCTCGCTTGCGAGTTCTGCCTCGGGTCGGTCGTGTAGTGCGTGTAGTAGTTGCGCGAGTCCTCGAAAGCTGTGAGGAACTCGCCGAGATCCACGCCCGCAGCCCTTAGAAGGTTCGCTCTCACCTTCGGACACTGCTTGAGCGTGGCACGCAATCGCTGGTCAATCGCCGAGCCTGTGCTTCGCCGTCTCCGGTCGTAGCTCTCTATTGCCTGTGCATGGGCGAGGAAGCGCAGTTCTCCGAACACGTCTGGGTGGTAGCGCATCCCAAAGTAAAGGTCGAAGACTGGGCGGAAACGCTCCTGCATCCCGAACCATGCGTTCAACGACTCAGCGAGGCCGTTCGGTAGCTCCGCCAATGTGAACGCCATCTTGATCGGGTGTCGTTCGTTCTCAGGCGGCTCCGGGTTGTGCGGGATCTCCCAGAGCAGCCTGATCGGCAGTGCTTGATTCGTCTCGGCGCGTCGGTAGTCGTGCTGATGCGCGGTGACGGAGATGACAGAGACAGGGCGTCCAACCGCAAGGCTGAAGAAGTTCCGTAGCTGGCCGACTCGACGCGCGAGCGCACCGAGGCTGTGAGGTTCGGCGAACCGCAGCGTGAAGAGCGCCGTCTGTGAGACCGTCACACTCGTGGGGACAGGTTTCCAGCCGCTGTGACGAACCTCGAATTCAATCGAGGCTCGTTCGCCACCGTCGAGCTCGGCTTCGATCGACTCGGGTCGGCTGAACTCGATGTCGAATAATCCTGCGAGGCGATCCTCGGGAAGATCAGCGTCGTGCTTCGGATGGGCGAAGCCAGATCGCCTCGTCCAGGCATCGAGATCGGTCAGCTCGACAACCATCTCGTCGAAGGCGACCACCTCATCGACGCCGAAGGCTTTGCCAACGAGAACCCAGGGTGGGTCATACGTGCTGATGTCGCCTGGAAACGATCCGACGCGTGCGCCTTCAAGGGTGATGCTTTCCTTCATCGCAGTGAGGCCGACGATGCGGCGTGGCTCTCCGGTGTCCCCGAAGTCGAAGATGCGGCGGCTCTCACCGGGGCCGGGGATCAGGGCAGGGCCGAAGTGACCGAGCACCTCCAGTTCGGCCTTGCCCTTCGTGACGGTGAGCGTCCCGGGGCGAAGTTGATCGGGCTGATCGGCTAGCGACCACATTCCCTTGTGTTCGTGCGTCAGCAGCACGTTGGTGAGGCTACTGGCGCGGACCCGCAAGCGCCGGTCGGTCGTCAGCTCCATGCAGGTCCATTGGGGATGCGTGATAGCCGAGCGTCCAGTGCCCGCGTCGGATCTCGTGGAAGCAGGGGCCCTTGACCAACCAGGCGCGGACGAACGTCGCGTAGCTCCCATCCTTCGAGAAGACGTATCCCTCCTCCCGAAGCAGAGTCACGATCTCCGACGTCGTCATCGTCGTCTGCCTCACGGCCAAGCGTTGCGCAACCGCCGACAGAGCTGGGGACGCTTCTTCGGCGGCCTCGATCGCTAGTGCCGAGACCTTCTCGGTCAGGGCCACGCCTGTCTCGACGGCCTGAAGGAGCGGTGGCCCGACCTCAAGCGCCATATCCCTCATCACCTGCCGGAAGCGGCCGCCCCGATCGCTGCGCCAAAAGGCGTAGATCAGTCCAAGGAGGACCAGGCCGACGAGGATCGCGCCGTCCTTGCCGATCTTCGAGATGACCTTCTTTGAACCCTCGATAACAGCGGTGCCAGTGAGCCCGGTGATCATGACCGCGCCGTTGCTGCCAGCGACGACCTGGCTCAGCTGGTGCAGATCGAGGGCGATCTCGTCGGTCGGTCGATCTGGGAGACCTAGCGGCAGGAAGTGCTCGCGGTTGTCGGTCAGGAGCACGCACGGTGCGAGCGCCACGGCGAGCGCCGCGGTCGGCGCGTCGTTCGCATGAAGAGCACGAACGCCATTGACGCGCGGATCATCAACCAGTCGCTCGTCGAAGTCGATGATACGGACGCGCGGAAGAAACACCTCGTTCCAGAGCGCGACGGCCTCAGCAAGTCCAACGCCACGACGACGAGCGACCTTCGGCAGGTTCCGCTCGACCTCCTCGAGCACGCGATCAGTGGCAAAGAGGACGACACCGGTGAACAGTGTGTAGTCGCTGCTGGCGCTGTCGATCAGTGCCCCGGTCCAGCCCTGCCGCAACGCGTAGTCGACGTTCCGCAGGAGAACGTCGGCATCGACGACGATCGGCACTGGCAGGAGCCGACGCGCAACCGGGAGCGGTGCCAGTTCTGACGACACGAGCACAGGCTATCTCTCGCCGTCGCCAGCGCCTCTCGACCCGGCGAGAACCCGCCTCTGAACCTGATCTGCGGAGCGAGCACGCGGCACGCAGCTGAGGTACACGATCATCAACGATCGATAAGTCGCCCGACTGGGGTGAGGTTCAACCTCGGGCAGCTCGTCGAGGACCGCTACCTCACAGCGCGCGTCCATCAGGTCGAGAGCAACGCCTCCGGACGCGCGCAGCAAGAAGCAGGTGCTGCTTACCGGAGGGAGCCGGCATCGCCCACGTGAGCCTGCCGGTCCCCAGTCGTACGATCCTCGGATGCCGCATCCCCTCGACGGCGCTCGCGCGAAGCTCAGTCGAGCTCGGGTGCACCTCGACGACCTCGAAGGCCGGATCGACGCGTACCTCCGGACGCAGCCGATCCAGATCCGGGAACAGCACGACCGGGATGGCGTGACTCGCCACATCCAGTGGATCGCGACCACGAGTAACGAGCCGCCGGCCGAGCTGGGGCTGATCGTCGGCGACTGGGCGCAGAACGTCCGCGCCGCGCTCGACTACACCGTGTACGAGCTCGTACGGCGCGAGACCGGCGACGACGATCCGCGCTGGACGCAGTTCCCGATCATCGTCGACGAGGCGCGCTACGCAGGTCAGGAACAGACGCGGCTGCCCGGCGCACCCGCATGGTCGCTGCCCGTCTTCCGCGGGCTGCAGCCGTTCAGCGACGGCGCTGACGCCGCCTACCACCCGCTCGCCGTGCTCGCGGACGTCTCGAACCGCGACAAGCACCGGCTCCTGCACACCGCCGCGACGGAGATCGCCGGCTCGCAGGCGCGCGTCAGCGGCACCTCGATGCTGGCGATCCGCAGGCTCGCCCAGAACCCCGGGATCGTCGAGGGAGAACGCGTCCTGCTCGACGCCATGATCGACACCGACGGCGACAACTTCCAGATCGAGCTGAACCTCCGGCTCGCGGTCGCGCTCGAAGGCATTGAGGCGCCGATCAACGCGCTCGCCGCCGTGATCACCGACGAAGTCGCCGCGATCGTCGAGTGGTTCACGCCTGCGCTCGACTAGAGCACGCTCGCTTCGCGAAGCGCCAGCACGCGCACGCCCCAGAATGGAGTCATGGCGATGTTCGTCTTTGATCCTGAACGTGTCGCGCGCGTCCTCGGTGTGCTGCCGGCGCTCGCTGCACTGCTTCGCGATCCTCGCGCGGAAGGCCGGCCGTCGGCCGTGTTCGATGGGATGCGTCTCACCGACCGGGCGCTCTACCGGCTGCTCGCGAATCCGCACTACCCGCACCTCCGGGAGTCGCTGCGCGGGATCGACGCCGCGGCTGCCGGCGGGCTGAAGCTGAAGGAGCTCCGCAACGCGAACCTGCGCGGCCACTTCGGCTCGTACCTCCAGGAAGCCCTCCTCGCCGACCACTTCCTCACCCGAAGCCTCGCCGTCTCGAAAGGGCAGGCCGGAAACGGCCGCAACCCCGATCTGGAGATCGTCGCCAACGACTTCACCGCGACCGTCGAGGTATACAGCCCGCGCAGCTGGCAGTGGCGGAAGGACTGGCTCGACGATGTCGTCGATACGCTGAAGTACGCCGACATCCCGTACGCGTACAATGCGAGCGTCGACGTCGTCGCGCACGGGATCCCGATCGACACCGAACTGCTCGAGAAGATGATCCTCGACACGGGCCGCGACGTGCTTACCCGGCTCACGACTGACCTCGGGAACCTCGACGAGACCGTCGCCGGCGCCATGTGGACATACGAGCACCAGCGCGGCGAGATCACGACCACGATCGAGTTCACGCGGGTCGAGGACACCAACACCGGCCTCGACCGTTGGGTCTCGATGTCCCCGCCCGGCGAGATCTACCGCGCCGAGCCGGAGTTCGAAGACGTGCTCAAGAAGATCCGCGAGAAGGCCGAGAAGCGCCAAGTGGAGCGCGGCTCGGGCGTCCTGCGGGGGCTCGCTGCCGACGTCAGCCGCACCGGGATCGACTACGAACTCGAGACCGGCAGGATCAACCTCGACCCGGCGGCCGCCGCGCGCGCAGGCATCGACCTCGACCAGCTCGGCCTCGACTTCATCGCGCTCACCCTGCCCCGCCGCGGCAAGGACGGCCCGAAGCGCGGCGTCCGTGCGACCGTCCTCTTCGAGGACACGCGCATCACGAACGGGCAACTCCGCCAGCTCTTCGACCTCCCGTAGCCACGGCCGGCAGGCCGCGCGTCGCTGAACCGTCGGGCTGCTGCGGCCAATGACCGCTGCCAGCCCACCAACAGCGGTCGCAGCCAGGATTCATGTACCGCTGTTCGCGCAGGGCGCTAGAACCCCCAGCCCTGCCACTGAAGGACGGCGACTACCACGCCTCCGACCGTGGCAACGCCCACGACGGCAGCGCCGATCTTTGCCCACAGCGACCGGCCCTCCGGACTTCCTTGCGTCGCGGTCACCGTATGGCTGCCGGGACCTGCTGCCTGCGCCGTGTTGATGTTCACGCGCTTCGCTCCGTGCACTGCGACGTTAACAGCCTGGTCCGCCAGGGCCGGAGATGGAATCGACTCGTCATCGGGTAGGCCAGCCCGTATCTCCGCGACGAGCTCTGCGAGGATCGTTCGAACGTGGTCGAGCACGCCGGCGATTCCCGACTCGCTGAGCTCCCAGAAGAGCCCGGTTATCTGTTGGCCCGGCACTTGCAGCTCGTGGTTCATGAGCTGTACGGCCATCGCCGCGTGCGGGATCGAGAGCCGGATCGACCCGTTGTTCGCCTTCGCCTGCACCCTGTAGCTCTCGAGTTCGCCGATGCCGCCCACGAGCGGCACCTCCTCGCCGATGTGCTTGTCGGCAGGGTCAGGGAGCTGGTGTGGGCCGATTTGCTGAGTCACCTTCGCAACCCCCGTGAACGGACCGCCCTTGAAGGCCTCGACCATCAGCACCGCGCCTTGCTTACGGTACTCGGGGAGCTCGTCGGGGGTGCCGTACCCCTTGAGCTCTCGCGTGGCCCAGTCGCGCAGTTGCGTCGAACCGGCGCGGCCACCGAGGATCACGCACTTCCTCAGCGCGTCGGCGAGAGAGATCGAGGTGTCTGCGGACGCCTGCTCGATCTCGTCGAGCAGGCGGCTAACGCGATCCTTTGCCATCGGTCCTGAGGGTGGTGGGTTTAGGCACTGGTCCAGCCTAGTGTCCGAACGCGACGGAAACGGCTGGAAGCAGGCCGAATCCCGCGACCTGTCGAGACGTCGCGTGTCGCCCGACCGCGCACTGGCGGCGGGTCAGAAGCGGCCGCGAGTTCGGGCGGGAGTGTTGCGTGCGGGTCGGCGATCGCCATCGGCGCGATCGTCGGCAGCACCGCATTCGCTGTCGCGATCAGCCGCGCAGGCGCCGATGCTGCCTAGCACGGGCGCTACGTCCTCGGGTTGTCGGTGGGGACGAACTTCATCCGCGCGGTGGAGCAGTAGGGCGACGCGGCATCGAAGCCAGGCCTCGAACACCTTTCGAGCGTTGTAGGTGGCGCAGATGAGGACATCGGCGGAGGATGACCCGACGGCCGTGGAATCTGATGGCGGCCTCCTGATGGATCATATGGTCAGGCTGTGACAGCGATGGTGGACGGGTTCTCGGCGCCGACGGTGTGGCGGAGGGTCGCCGCGAGTTGC
>NZ_QQZY01000012.1 GCF_003351045.1 Gaiella occulta | reverse complement strand
CCTACGGCTCCGCTCCGGAACGGCAGCGCGGCGCCCGATCAGCTATGACTCGCAGAACAGAAAACCCGACGGCAGGTGGGGCCACTTCAAGCCGTCGCGGTGGGGCCAGTGCAAGCCGTCGCGGCGAGCCGGCCCAGACGACCCTCTCCCCCCATGTCGCGACAAGCTTCCGATGCTTACCGAGCAGCCCGTCTGGGCCGACCACGACGTTGGTGTTGTACAGCGTCCCCATCGAACCCGGCTCGCTCTCGGTGACGCCGACGACTGCGATTACGCCCGCCCGCCTCGCCGCCGCAACGAGCGCATCGACCTCTGGGCCCGGCACCTCGACTGACTGGTGGTGCAGTTGCTCGTGCCAGCTGGTGGTCTCGCCGAGCGGTTTGACGAAGACCCAGTATGGAAACCCAGGGATGAAGCTCTCGGGGAGCGCCACGATGTCGGCACCTCCGGCCCCCGCCTGTTCGATCAGCGCGCACGCCTTTTCCGTCGACCTTGCCCGGTCGAGCCAGACGGACGCGTCCTGCACAGCTGCCGCCCGAAATGTTGCTTCGAGGTCGTTACTCATGTTGGCTCCTTGCCTCGCAGGGGCTTTTGATCAAATATTGCAGAGTGGCCGAGCCAAAGTCCGCTTCCCTCCCTGCCTACCCAGCGTTCGACGCCTCGCATCGGGGCACCATGGCGTCGAGCGCAGCCGACGCGCTTCGGGATCTGATCGTGATGGGCGAGATCGCTCCAGGAACACCCCTTCGCCTCGAGGTGCTCGCCGAGCGGCTAGGGATGAGCATCTCCCCGATTCGCGAAGCTGTGCGGCAACTGGAGGCGCTCGGTCTCGCCGAGCACGTGCCATACAAGGGGGCGAGGGTGACCCAGATCGACCCCGGCGAGATGCGCGACGTGTACGAGGCGAGACTCGCGCTCGAGCTGATCGCCGTACGACGTGCGGCGATCGGATGGAACGAGGACGCCGAGACGCTTCTCTGCGCCGCGCTCGACGATCTTTCCTCGGCCTACCAGCTGGGCGAGCGCGTCGAGATCATCCGCGGCAACACAGCCTTCCACCTCGCTATCGCCCAGGCGTCGGGATCGCGCTGGATCCCTCGGTTGCTGCGCCCGATGCTCGAAACGTCGGAACGGTTCAGCGCCTTCGTGATCGCGGACGATCAGGCGGGCGTCTATGACATCGAGGAGCAGGGGCACACCGCGATTGTCTCTGCCTGTCGCGCGGGCGACGCCGAAATGGCGGAACGGATGCTGCGCGAGCACATCGACGCATTCGCCGACATCTTCGTGCGCGACCTCGTGGCCGAGCCGACGGGTTAGCGCCGCCTCGGCGCTCCGTCCCTCTCTCGATCCCAGGTCGTCTCGGACAGGCCCCGTTCGCGGAGCACGTACTTGCGAATCTTGCCGTTCTCGGTGAGCGGGAGATCGGCGAGGTATTCGAGGTAGCGCGGGACTGCGAAGTAGGGGAGCCGTTCATCCGCCCACGTGGTCAGCTCGTCCTGCGTTGGGGCGGGGTCGGCACAGACCACGAACGCCATCACGTCGTCCTCCCCGAGAGGTGATGGGACGGGGACGGCCGCAGCGTTCACGACCTGGGGGTGTGCTGTCAGCGCCTGCTCGACCTCCCATGCGGAGACGTTCTCACCTCGCCGGCGGATAGCGTCCTTGATTCGGTCGAGGAAACGAAACCAGCCGTCGCCGTCGGCGACGACGCGATCGCCCGTATGAAACCACTGGTCGCGCCAGCTTTCGGCAGTCTCGTTGGGCAGGCGCCAGTACCCGGTGGCGAAGGCGAAGGTTTCGTTTGCGCGGACGACGAGTTCGCCCGGCGTCCCCGTCTGAACATCGTTGCCGTCAGCGTCGACTAGCTTTGCCTGGAACCCGGGCATGACACGTCCCATCCAGCCGGGGCGCTGCTCGCCATCGCGAGGCCCGATTGTGAGGTTGGTCTCGGTCATACCGTGGCCGTCCACGATCTGGATTCCGAAGCGCTCGCGGAATACATCCCACAGCGGTGGCGAGGTTGCTGGCGAAAGGGCGACGCGGACGCGATGTGCGCTGTCGTTGGGATTCCGATCGCGGGCGGCCAGAATCGCCGCCATCGCGCCGAGGATGTAGGTGACGGATGCGTCCGCGTCGATAACCGTCTGCCAGAACCGGGACGCGGAGAACCGCTCCCCGATCACGAGTTTGACGCCGTGGAAGAGCGATTGGACGACGGTGTTCAAGGCGTTCGTGTGGAAGAGGGGGAGACAGGTGAAGAGCACGTCGTCGTCGGTGATCCCCAACGCGTTCCCGGTGTTGTGGCCCCACCACCAAAACTGGGCGTGGGGACAGACGACACCTTTCGGCGGGCCCGTCGTGCCGGAGGTGTAAAGGATCGCGAGAGGGTCGCTTGGTCGGCACTCACGCATTTCGAGAGACGGGGCCGAACCGATCTGCGGCACGACGTTCCGTGCAGATGCATTGTCCGCCACCCACAGAGCCGTCGACCCGTCGCTGATCGTGTCGACCGACGCGAACTCTGCGAGGAATGCGTCGCTGGCGATGACTATTTTGGGGTCGCAGTCGCCGATCACGTGTGCCAGTTGGGGGCCGCGACTCGCCGTGTTCATGGGGACGAGCACCGCTCCTGACCACGCGCAGGCCAGGAAGAGCTCAACCAGGAGAGGGCCGTTCGGCAAGAGCGCGACCAGGCGGTCGCCGGCCTCGATTCCGGCCTCGCGTAGCGTGCCTGCGCGGAGCGCCGCCCTTTCCGCTGCCTCTGAGAAAGTCCAGGCCTCGCCACCCGCCAGGAGGAACGGCGCGTCGGCGAGGCCTTGGGCTCGGTCGCGCAGCAACGCAGCGACCGTGCGGTCCGACGGGGACACACGGAGGGCTTTCTGACCCCACTCGGACATCGCGTGACCGTACCAGGTGTTTGATATTTGATCAAACCCTTGACGTGGCACATGCGATGTGATCCGATCGTTGGCACCCCTAAGGCGGCAGTCGCTGCGCGTGCAAGGCGGGCAGGGCCTACGCCAGATGCAAGGAGGAGTCCATGCGGAGACCTACATGGGTCACGACTGCCATCTGGGTGGCAGCCGTCGCCCTCGCCGTCTCAGTCGGCGCCGCCGTCGCGGCCGGTATCCCCGGTTACACCGGCAAGGAGGGCGCAGCCCCGTCGACGTTCGGCAATGTCAAAGCCAAAGCGGGCGTCAGGTGCAAGATCGGTCTGCAGAACCCGCTTGCCGCCAACGAGAGCTTGCAGTACATGCAGAAGGGTGCCGTCGCTCAGGCGAAGGCGCTCGGATGCAAGATCATCACGCTCGATGACGCGCTGAGCGTGGACAAGCAGGTGAGCAACATGCAGCAGTTGCTCGCTCAGAAGGTCAACGCGATCATCTTCTATCCGCTCGATCCCAAGGCGGTCAACCCGGTACTCGCGCAGGCGAAGAAGCAGGGTGTCCCGGTTGTCGCCGAGGATGCGGGATTCGGCAACCCTGCGGCCAAGGGCATCCCCGGAGTGTCCGCCGGGGTTTGGCAGGCCCGCGACATCCAGGCGTTCCTGCAGGTCAAGGCGCTTGCGAAAGCTAAGCCGGGCGCCAAGGTCGGTCTCATCGGGATCGGGGCGCCTGTTCCGGCCCTCAAGTACCTGACGTCGCGCCAGGCGTTCTACGCCAAGAAGGCGGGTCTCACAGTGGTCGGTGTGCAGGACAACGCCACCGATGACGTCACGGGCGGACAGAAGGCCGGAAACGCTCTCGTGCAACGCTTCCCTGCGATGAACGCTGTGATCGGCTACAACGATCCGAGCGCCATCGGCGCCGTGATCGCGGCGCGGTCGGTCGGCAGGAAGCTTACGGTCGTCGGGCTCAACGGCACTAGCGACGGCCTCGCGGCCGTGAGGGACGGCCGACTCGCCGCGACGGTGCGGAGCGAGTCCGTCTCGATCGGGCGTGAACTTGTCCGTGGCGCCTACTTGCTCACGTCGAAGCAGAAGCTTCCGGCGGCAGTGGTCGTCGTGCGTCCGAACCTGGTCACCAAGGCGAACGTGGACAAGCTGCCAAGCTGGGATGCCCAGCTGAAAACGATCAAGTAATCGATTGGCCGCGAGCGGCCCCTCGGCGAAGTCCGAGGGGTCGCTCGCAGGCGTCGAAAGGCCCGAAACTCCACTCCGCGCAGCAGAACTAGATGCCAGAATCCCGCCATTCCCGGCTCGAGCCGTCCGCGAGCACGTGGCTCGGCCGCCTGGCGCGGAGAGAACTCTCATCTGTCGAGCTCACCCGCCACGTTCTGTCTCGCCTGGAAGGCGCGAAGCATCTCAATGCAGTGGTCGCATGCGATCCGGAAACGGCTCTGGCTGAGGCCCGCCGAGCGGATACACGACGGGACTCCGGCAGCCAAGGGGCTCTGCTCGGGCTACCTGTGACGGTAAAGGACTCGATCGAAGCCGTCGGCCTCCCATCGCTCAGCGGCTCGCTCGCACGGGTCGGTCACGTCGTCGAACAGGATGCGACGGTCGTTCGCAGACTACGCGACGCGGGCGCCATCGTGGTGGCCAAGTCGAACGTCCCCGAGTACACCTGGTCGTACGAGACCGACAACATCGTCTGCGGCAAGACACTGCATCCACATGATCCAGCGCGGACGCCTGGAGGCTCGAGCGGTGGCGAGGCAGCCCTACTGGGCGCCGACGCGTCCATTGTCGGTATAGGAACCGACGGCGGCGGCTCAATCCGTGTTCCCTCGCACTACTGCGGCACCGTCGGCCTGAGGCCGACGGCGGGCCTCGTGCCAGAGACTGGCTGCTGGCCGTCCACCCGCGACACGGGCATGGTCGACATGAGCGCCGTCGGCCCGATGGCGCGGTACGTCGAGGACATCGAGCTGCTTTTGCAAGTCATCGCTGGCCCGGACGGCATCGACCCTTTCATCGGTCAGACGAACCTCTCGGACGCCGGGCTCACGTCGACAAGCGACCTCAGGGTCGGCTTCTACGATGATGACGGCGTCGCAGCCGTTGACGCCGCGACGAGAGACGCGGTCGCGTCCGCCGCCCGGACTCTGGCAGCCGCAGGCTGCCGCGTCGAGAACGTCACACCCCCGGACGTATCGACAGCGACCCCGATTTTTTTCGAGATGATGGCCGCCGACGGCGGCGCCCGCGCACGAGACGACCTCTCGCGGGCAGAAGGGCGGCATCTTCCCCAGATGCAATCTCTGCTCGATTCACTCCGGTCTTGTGCACTCGACGCCAGCGGATATTTCGCGTTATTCGGGCGCTGGTCGGCGCTTCGGGCAGCCGTCCGTTCGTTTGTCGCTGATTACGATGTCATCCTCTGTCCCGTCACCGTCGGTGGCGCTCCGTTGCATGGCTGCATGCCAGGTACCGACACACCGCTCCAAAGCTACGACGCCTTCAACTACACGCACACCTACAGCATTGCCGGGCTGCCGGTCGCGGTCGTGCGTGTCGGGACACACCTCGGGCTACCGCTAGGAGTCCAGATCGTCGCAAACCCGTTCAGCGACCGTGTTGCCCTTTCAGCCGCCGCTCTTCTGGAGGCCGCGTTCGACAACGCTAACGTGAACGGCGCTCGGACGTCCTCCCGTCACCTTCCGGCAGCATGACGGGCACAGCTCACACTCCGCCGATCCTCCTCGCCGAGGGCATGCATAAGCGCTACGGCGGAGTGCACGCGCTTCGCGGAGCTACGCTCAGCATTCGCCCTGCGGAGATCCATGCGTTGCTCGGCGAGAACGGCTCCGGGAAGTCGACGATGCTCAAGATCCTGTCGGGGCAGCTTCAGCCTGACGCCGGCCGCATCCACTTTGCCGGCAGCCAGACGTCGTTCCGGAACCCGACCGATGCGCTCCGCCAGGGGATCGCGACGGTCACGCAGGAGACCACGCTGGTGCCGGACCTTTCGATCGCAGAGAACGTCTTCCTTGGCCACCGAATGGCGTTGCGAGGCCGGTTCATCGACTGGCGGACAACAGGGGCAAGGGCGCGCGCCGCCATCGAACGGCTCGGAGTCGACCTCGACTCGTCTCTGCCGGTTCGTCGGCTACGACCCGACCAACAACAGATGGTTGAAATCGCCCGTGCGCTATCGATCGATGCTCGTGTCCTTATCCTCGACGAGCCGACGAGTTCCCTCACAGATGACGAAGTTGAGTCTCTCTTCCGGGTAGTACGCAATCTCCGCAAAGACGGTGTTTCGACAATCTTCGTCTCGCACCGACTCGATGAAGTCCTTGAACTCGCCGATCGTGTGTCCGTCTTGCGAGACGGACACAGCGTCGGGGAGGGCGCCATCACTGAGCTCAACCGCGCCCGCCTCATCCAGATGATGGTCGGCCGCGATCTCGAGGAAGAAGCCCTCGCCGACGGCCGCTCGGCCGCCGAGATCGTCAGCACGCCTACCCTTCGAGTCCGCGGGCTAACGTTGCGCAGCTTCTTCGCGGATGTCGATCTCGATGTAGGCGCAGGAGAGATCGTGGGCCTAGCCGGCCTTGTCGGTGCCGGTCGCAGCGAACTGTTAGAGGCGATCTTTGGTCTACGCTCGCCGAATACCGGAACGGTCGAGGTTGAGGGAAACGTGCGCCCGTTCCGTTCCCCGCGCCACGCCATCCGCAGCCGACTCGGCTTCGTCCCCGCGGATCGCAAGACTCAAGGACTGGTTCTCGGGATGAGCGTCCACAAGAACCTCTTGATGGCCTCGACCTCGCGGGTACCCAGACTCACATACCCACGGCCGGCACGCGAGACAAAGACCGTGAGCGACTCGATCGCCGCACTCCAGATTAAAACGCACTCTCCGGCGGTGCCCGTCTCAACGTTGTCGGGCGGAAACCAACAGAAGGTCGTGCTCGGCAAGTGGCTCGCGAGCGACCCGAGCCTGCTGATGCTCGACGAGCCGACTCGAGGCGTGGACGTCGGAGCCAAAGCCGAGATCTACCGACTGCTGCGCACAGCGGCCAACAACGGGATCGGCGTTCTCGTCTCGTCGTCAGAAACGCCCGAGCTTCGCCTCCTGTGCGACCGCATTGCCGTCATGTTCAGAGGAAGGATCGTCGCTTGGCTCTCACGCGACGAAGCCACCGAAGCCCGAATTGCGTACTTCGCCGGGGGACATCAATGAGTGGCGGCCTGAGCCCCGACCGCCGTCGACAGCAACTCGTTGACCGCGCCGCCGGCGTCTGGTCGGCCTCGAGTCGCTATGCCGCGGTTCTGGTGCTTCTCGTTTCGATCTTCGTCTTCCTCTCGATCACGCAAGAAAACTTCTTCACGCGCCCGAACATCGAGAACCTCCTCACGAGCGTTTCGATTCTGTTCGTCGTGTCAATCGGAATGACGTTCGTGGTTCTCACCGCCGGCATAGACCTCTCAGTCGGTTCGACACTCGCGCTCATGGGGATCTTGCTGTCCCATCTCTTCAACAACGCCGGCCTGCCTGCATGGCTCGCCGTGCTCGTCACCTTGGTGGCGGGCGCGCTTCTGGGCGCACTCGTGAACGGGGTTCTGATCGGGAAGGTTGGGCTCTCGTTCTTCGTAGTGACGCTCGGAACGCTGTCGCTGTACCAGGGGCTGGTCAATATCTGGTCCGACACGAAAACGACGTACATAACGTCGCCGCTCATCGACTGGTTCGGCTTCGGCACCATCCTCGGGATCCCGTCTCCAATCTGGATCATGGTCGCGACCTACGGGATCGCCTTCGTTGTCCTCCGTTGGACGTACTTCGGGCGCGACGTCTACGCGGTAGGCGGGAACATCGAAGCAGCGCGACTATCCGGGATCAACGTCTCACGGACGCTGATGCTCGTCTACGGGATCACAGGGCTCGCCGCCGCCCTCGGTGGCGTGATCCAGGCCGGACGCCTCGGCGCGGCAAGCCCTCTCGTCGGGGCCTCGATCCCACTCGACGCTGCAGCAGCAGTGCTGCTCGGCGGAACGAGCTTCCTCGGTGGCGTCGGCGGCGTCACCGGCACCGCCGTCGGCGTGCTTTTCATCGGCACCCTCCAGAACGGCCTGTCGATCGCCGGCGTGTCAAGCTTCTGGCAGCAAGTCGTGACCGGCGCGATCCTGATCGCCGCAGTCGCGATCGACCGACTACAGCAGATCCGGAGCGGAGGCCTCAGGAAGGTCGAGGAGGGAACAGGCCGCGGGCCAACCCCCACTACAGAGCCGACGACCGAAACCCCTTAGCCCGGATCCACCGATTGGGTAGGCGGGTTCCGTCCGGTGCGGAATGAAGAATGACCTCCTGTGCAGGTCTTTTACGGCTGTGTCGGGCAGCCGGGGCCTGCGGTCAGGAGGTCACCTTGATGGTGCATGATGACGGGGCGGTCGGACTGGATGGGTTGGAGGTCGTCTTCGACGATGAGCGGGTCGTCTCGGACGCCGGCGTGGCGTTGGTCGCCACGCTCGCGCAGCGGCTGGGGATCGAGGCGCTGGCGCAGCAGCGGGTGCGGCTGCGCCGCGACCGGCCCGGCGCGGCCAACGCTGGCCGCAAGGTGATCGCGCTCGTCTACGCGATGGCGCTGGGGGCGGACAGCATCGACGATACTGAGATCCTGCGAGCAGGCCGCACGCGTCGGCTTTTGGGCGGCTGGATCCCGGCGCCGTCGACGTTGGGGACGTTCTTGCGCGCGTTCACGTTCGGGCATGTCCGCCAGCTCGACGGAGGATGACCCGACGGCCGTGGAATCTGATGGCGGCCTCCTGATGGATCATATGGTCAGGCTGTGACAGCGATGGTGGACGGGTTCTCGGCGCCGACGGTGTGGCGGAGGGTCGCCGCGAGTTGCGGGAGTTGGCGGTAGCCCTTCACGCGTCGGAACTGGGTGTGGGCGGCGGTCATGCCGGCGGCAGCCCAGCGCAGGCGCATGTCGCCGTTCTGCCAGCGCTTCACGTTGCGGGCGTGGGCGCGGACGATCTCGATCATCGACTCCACCGGGTTCGTGCTCATCACCGTCTTGAGCAGCGTCCCGGTCACGCCGAGGCGGTTGATGGTAAGCGTCTCGGCGAGCCCTTCGCGGAGGCTGGCGGCGGCGTCGGGGTTGGAGTTCCCCCGCTTCCGTGGACATCTGCTGACTGAGTTCGCTCGGTCGGGAAGGATGTCTGCTGATGCCAAAGATCCCGCCCTACTCGTTGGAGTTTCGCTCCGAGGCCGTCAGGCTGTTGCGGA
>NZ_QQZY01000011.1 GCF_003351045.1 Gaiella occulta | reverse complement strand
GTGAAGCTGGGGGTGGGGTGGGATGCCCTAGTGATCGGCGCCGGGACGGATTCCTTCGTCCCTCGTTCGAGGGATCCTCAGAAGGCGTAGCGCTGCTCGGCGAACGGGTCGGCGTCGTTGTGGTAGCCGAGACGCTCCCAGAAGCCGGGCTGGTCGTCGCCGCGCAGCTCGATGCCGCGCAGCCACTTGGCGCTCTTCCAGAAGTACCTGCCCGGAACGACGAGGCGCAGCGGCCGGCCGTGCTCCGCCGTCAGCGGCTCCCCGTCGGCATGGGTCGCGAGCAGCGCGCCCTCCTGCTCGAGGGCCTCCGCCGGGACATTCGCGGTGAAGCCGGCCTCCGCGTGGGCGATCGCGAAGCGCGCGCTCGGCCTCTGGCCGACGAGCTCGCGGATCGCCGACCACGGCACGCCGGCGAACGTCACGTCGAAGCGGCTCCAGCGCGTGACGCAGTGGATGTCCTGCGTCACCTCGACCGTCGGCAGCTCGTTCAGCTGCGCCCACGTGAGCGCGATCGGCGACTCGACCTCTCCCCACACCCTGAAGTCCCAGCCGGCGAGGTCGGCGGGGTAGGTGGCGACGGAGCCCGCGTGCAGCACCGGCCACTTGTCGGTCAGGTACTGCCCGGGCGGCAGCCGCGACGGCTCGTAGCCCGCCTCCAGCACCTTCTTCTCGGCCTTGCTCCTGAACATGCACCTACACTAGTTCGCGTGACCGCTCACGCGTTACGGTCGGCCCCGCGGCCGCGGGCGTTCGTCGCCGTCGCCGGACCGGATGCCGCCTCCTACCTGCAGCGCATGGTGTCCAACGACGTCGAGGCGCTCGCTCCCGGCGAGGCGTGCGAGGCGCTGCTGCTCACGGCGAAGGCCCGACTCGTCGCGCCGCTGATAGTGCTGCGCCGCGGGCAGGACGACTTCCTGCTGCTGACCGAGCCGGAGCTCGGCGAGCGACTGCGCGCCGAGCTTGCGCGCTTCCGCTTCGCCTCGAAGTGCACGATCGAGCCGGAGGAGCATGTCTCGACGCTCGTCCTCGGGGAGGTCGAGGGCGGCGTGCCGAACCACGACTACGGCGTTCCCGCCCGCGAGCTGCTCGACGCCGACCCGCCGGACGGCGCCGAGAGCATCTCCGCCGACGAGCTCGAGCGGCTGCGCATCCTGGCCGCCTCGCCACGCTTCGGCCGCGAGCTCGACGAGCGCGTGCTGCCCGCCGAGGCGGGCCTCGAGGAGCGCGCGATCAGCTTCTCGAAGGGCTGCTATCCGGGCCAGGAGCCGGTCGCGCGGCTCCACTATCGCGGCCACCCGAACCGGGGGCTGCGCGTGCTCGAGATCGAGGGCGCCGAGCTACCGGCCTACGACGCGCCGCTCACGTTCGACGACAGGGTCGTCGGCCGGGTCACGAGCGCGGTCGCGGACGGCGACCGCGTGCTCGCGCTCGCGTACGTCCGCCGCGAGGTGCCCGCAGACGCTCACCTGCGTCTCGGGCACCGTGCAGTGCGCCCGGCAAGATTCGAACTTGCGACCTCTGCCTCCGCAGGGCAGCGCTCTATCCCCTGAGCTACGGGCGCGGGGACGGCCTAGTCTAGCGGCGATTCCGCCCTCGCCCGGCGAGGGAGGCGCGCCGGCGTCGAGAGCGCTTCTGCGCTACGAGCCGATGGAGGCCTTCGCGGCCTCGACCATGTCGCCGCCCACGGCCTGCAGGATCTCGGGCCGGTCGAGCAGGCGGGAGCGCTGCTGCGGCGACTGGAGGCGGTTGACGACGTACTTGTCCTCGAGGATCTCGTTCAGCGTGCGGCCGCGGTCGTGCTCGCGGATGACGTACTGCGCGACCCGTTCCTCCTGCGTCGACCGCGCGAAGAGGAACGAGAACAGGTCCTTGAGAGCCATGGCAGCGATTGTATCGCGAACCCGCGTGCCTGCGGCCATCCCGTTCTCGCCCCGGCATCCCGCGCGCTCCGTCGCGCCCTACGAACCGTCCGGCCACTCGAGATTGGCGTCGGGGATCGGGTCGCCGTGCGGGTCGTGGGTCGGGAAGCCGAGCGCCTCGTCGATGCGTGCCTCGAGCTCGTCGGAGAGCACGTGCTCGAGGCGGTCGGCCTCCGCGTGCACCTCGTCCACCGCGATGCCCAGCGTCTGCGCGAGGTACAGCTCGAGCAGCCGGTGGTGGCGCGTCACCTCGAGCGCGACGCGCTCGCCGTCGCCGGTCAGCGTCACGCCCCGGTAGGGCGCGTGCTCGACGAGCCCGAGCACGGCGAGCTTCTTCACCATCGCGCTCGCCGACGCGGCGGAGACGCCCATGCCGCGGGCGAGCGCCGTCGTCGACACGCGCTCGGCCGTGCCGGAGAGCTTGTAGATCTCGCGCAGGTAGTCCTGAATCGCGTCGGAGAGCGTCGCGCGCGCCATCGCCGGAGTGTACGGCGGTCGCATGGTGCCGCCCGCGCACGGGGCGCCCTGCTACCGTCGGCGCGCCGTGGAGATTCGAGTCGGCCATAGCCCCGATCCCGACGATGCGTTCATGTACTGGGCGCTCACGACCGACCTCGTCGCCACGCGGGGCTTCGTCTTCCAG
Source organism: Gaiella occulta (assembly GCF_003351045.1). Lineage (GTDB taxonomy): Bacteria > Actinomycetota > Thermoleophilia > Gaiellales > Gaiellaceae > Gaiella > Gaiella occulta. The sequence goes on along the minus strand of NZ_QQZY01000011.1, from coordinate 54,299 downwards.
CAGGTGCTCGCCGACATCCAGACGCTCAACCAGTGGGCGCGCGCCGGCAGGCTCGAGGTGACGGCGATCTCCCTCGCCGCGTACCCGTTCGTGCAGGACGACTACGCGCTGCTCCCGCACGGCGCGAGCATCGGCACGGGCTACGGCCCGATCGTCGTCGCGCGCGAGCCCGCCTCGGTGGACGACCTGCGCGGCAAGGAGATCGTCGTCCCCGGCGTCATGACGACGGCGTTCCTGACGCTGCGGCTCGTCCTCGGCGACGTGCCCCACCGCGAGCTGCCGTTCGAGCAGATCCCCGACGAGGTCGCCTCCGGGCGTGCCGACTACGGCCTGCTCATCCACGAGGGCCAGCTCACGTTCTCCGACCTCGGCCTGCACAAGGTGCTCGACCTGGGAGAGTGGTGGCTGCTCGAGACCGGGCTGCCGCTGCCGCTCGGGGTCAACGTGGCACGGCGGGACGTCGAGCGGCTCCCGGATCTCTCCGCCGTGCTGGGCGAGGCGATCAGGTGCGGTCTCGAGCACCGCGACGAGGCCCTCGAGTACGCGCTCCGGTTCGGCCGCGGCATCGACGAGGCGGTCGCCGACCGCTTCATCGAGATGTACGTGAACGACCTCACCGAGGACTACGGCGACGAGGGCCGCATGGCCGTGTCCGAGCTGCTGCGGCGGGGCGAGGCGATCGGGGCGTTCCCCCGCCCCGTCTCGATCGACTTCGTCGCGTAGCCGCGCCCCCGCCGTGTCGTCGCTACGGTTCGCGCCGATGGCTTCCGGCAGGTCCCGTAGATGAGGCGCGCGGTCGTCCTCGCCGCGGTGAGGACGCCGATCGGCCGCTACGCCGGTGTGCTCTCCGGCGTCCGGCCCGACGACCTCGCCGCCGTCGCGATAGCGGCCGCCGTCGAGCGGGCGGGAGTCGACCCGGCCCAGATCGAGGACGTCCACTTCGGCTGTGCCAACCAGGCGGGCGAGGACAACCGCAACGTCGCGCGCATGGCGGCCCTGCTCGCCGGACTGCCCGACTCCGTCGCCGGCCTGACCGTCAACCGGCTGTGCGCCTCCGGGCTCGCCGCCGTCGTGTCGTCCTGCCACACGATCGTCGCGGGAGACGGCGATCTGCTCGTCGCGGGCGGCGTGGAATCGATGAGCCGCGCCCCGCTCGTGACGGCCAAGCCCGACACGGCCTTCCCGCGCGGCGACCGCACGCTGTGGGACACCACGCTCGGCTGGCGCTTCCCCAACCCCCGCCTGGCGCAGCGCTTCCCGCTCGAGTCGATGGGGGAGACGGGCGAGAACGTCGCCGAGCGCTGGGGCATCACACGTGCCGAGCAGGACGCGTTCGCGCTCCGCTCGCAGCAGCGCTGGGCCGCCGCGCGCGAAGCGGGACGCTTCGACGAGGAGATCGTCGCCGTCGGCGACGTCGTCCGCGACGAGCATCCGCGGCCCGAGACGAGCGCCGCGCGGCTCGCCGCGCTGCAACCGGCCTTCCGCGAAGGTGGAACCGTGACGGCCGGCAACGCGAGCGGCATCAGCGACGGCGCCGCCGCGCTCGTGATCGCGAGCGAGAGGAAGGCGGTGGAGCTCGGCGTCGAGCCGCTCGGGGTCTTCCGCGGCTCGGCCGTCGCCGGCGTCGACCCGCGCGTCATGGGCATCGGCCCCGTCCCGGCGGTGCGACGGCTGCTCGAGCGCGCCGGGCTCGCGCTCGACGATCTCGACCTCGTCGAGCTGAACGAGGCCTTCGCCTCCCAGAGCCTTGCCGTCATCCGCGAGCTGGGTCTCGACGAGGAGAAGGTGAACGTGAACGGCGGCGCGATCGCGCTCGGGCACCCGCTGGGGATGAGCGGCGCGCGCCTCGTCGTGTCGCTGCTGCACGAGCTCGCGAGACGGGGCGGGCGCTACGGGCTCGCGACGCTCTGCGTCGGCGTCGGGCAGGGACAGGCGGCGCTGTTCGAGCGCCCCTGACTCAGGGAGCCTCGCGGAAGACGATCTCCTGGGCGCCCTCCCAGAGGAACTTGCGCCCGAGCGTGTAGAGGCTTTCGTTTCCCTCGACGATCGTCGCGAAGTGGTTGCCCGCGAGCTGGCCGGCCTTCGAGGCGAAGTTGACGTAGCCGTAGGCGAGCAGGATCTCCGTCTCGGAGACGCCGCCCGGGTAGAGCACGATCTCGCCCGGGTGCGGGTAGCACGTCGCGTTCTCGGGGCCGAGGCCGAGGTCGAGGTCGCCGAACGGGATCCAGCCCGCCTCGCCGCTCCAGCGCACGTGGATGATGCGCGACTCGAGCGGCAGCAGCCGCCGGAACGCCGCCACCGTCTGCGGCGCGGCCTCCTCCTCGAGGCGCGCGACGAACGAGAAGCCCCCTGCCGTGATCTCGATCATGCCGCGACCCTACCCTCCCGTCGGCGCGCCCTGCTCGACCCAGCCGATGACGAGGGCGCGCTCGTCGCTCGTCATGCCGGTGACGTTCCCGAGCGGCATCGCCTTCGAGGCGACGAGCCGCCGGATGTCGGCGGCGCGCGCGGCGATCTGCGCCGGCGTCGTCAGCACGAGACCCGCGGGCGGGCTCGCGAAACCCGGCTGCGTCGGGGCGAGGGAGTGGCAGCCGGCGCAGCGCTGCTGGATCACGGGCTGCACCTGCGCGAACGTCACCGCGGCGGCGGCCGTCGCGCCCTCGCCGCCGCCGCCGCCGGGCCGTAGCGCGAGCGCGAGCGCGAGGACGATCACGGCGCCGATCGCGGGCATCGTCCAGATCGTGCGCCCCTGGTGGCGCAGGTTGAAGAACAGACGTGCCCACGCGCCGAGGAACATGATCACGAGCAGCACGAGCCAGGCGTGGCGGGCACCGTAGGTGAACGAGACGTGCCCGGCGATCATCGTGAACAGCACCGGCAGCGTGAAGTAGTTGTTGTGCACGGAGCGCTGCTTGGCCACGATTCCCGGCGTCGGGTCGGGGTCGCGGCCGGCTCGCTTGGCGCGGATCAGCTCCCAGTGCGCCGGAATGATGTTGAAGAACACGTTGCCGGCCATGATCGTCCCGAGCATCGCGCCCACCTGGAGGAACGCCGCCCGCGGCTGGAACAGCTGCGTGGAGCCCCACGCGGCGGCGGCCGTGAAGGCGACGATCAGCAGCCAGACCACGACGTCGCTGCCGACCAGCCCGCGGCAGAGCACGTCGTAGACGACCCAGGCGGCGGCGAGCAGCCCGACGCTGATGCCGACCGCCTGCCACGAGCTGAGGTCGGCCACCTGCGGGTCGATCAGGTACGCGCTCGCGTTGAAGTAGTAGAGGACGACCATGAGGCCGAACCCCGACAGCCACGTCGTGTACGCCTCCCACTTGAACCAGGCGAGATGCTCGGGCAGCAGCGGCGGCGCGACCCTGTACTTCTTGACGTGGTAGAAGCCGCCGCCGTGCACCTCCCACAGCTCGCCGCCGACGCCGTCGCGGATGTCGTCGATCGTCTTCGGCGCCTCGAGCGACTGGTCGAGCAGCACGAAGTAGAAGGAGGCCCCGATCCATGCCATCGCCGCGATCACGTGCAGCCAGCGGAGCAGCAGGTTGAGCCAGTCGGTCAGGTACGGGTCGAGGAACGTCGCCAGGGTGCTCATCCGCGCCTCCAGCGGTCGACGGCGATCGCGACGAGCTCGGCGAGCGCCGTCTCGAGCTCGACGTCGGTGGGGTTGCCGATGCGAGCCTTCAGCACCTCGAGGATCTCGGCCTTCGGCCGGCGGTTGACGAAGACGACGAAGCGGAAGCCGTGGCGGGACTCGTAGTCGGCGTTGAGGCGGGCGAGCTCCGCGAGCACGGCCGGGTCGTCATCCGTGCCCTGCTCGGCCGCCGAGCGCGCCGACAGCCCAGCGCGCTGCCCGATGGCGGGGTGCGCGTCGAGCACCTCCCTCTTCTCCTCGAGCGAGAGCTGCTCGATCACGTCGAGCGCCGTTCCGAGCGGGTCCTCCCGCCTGGAAAGGCGCTCGAGGAACCGCGTCCGCCCCTCGAAGAGCCCGGCGAGCTCGTCGACGCTCAGCTGCCGCGGTAGCTCGCGCACGAGAAGGGGGAGACGAGGAGCGGGACGTGGTAGTGGCCGTCCACGAGCTCGATCTCGAGCTCGACGCGGTGGAAGAACGTGGAGGGAGGATGGAAGACGAGGCGGTAGAGGCCGGGCTCGAGGCTCTCGGCGAGACGGGCGCGGCCGTCTGCGTCGGTGCGCGCGTGCGCGACGGGATCGCCTCCGCGCAGCAGCTCGACCGTGACGCCGGCGGCCGGGGCCCCGGCCGCGGTGTCGAGCACGTGCGTGGAGAGGGAGGCGCTCACCGGGCGAATCTTCGCGCCTGGAAACGATGTGCCTGCGCGATCTCCGCCTCGTCGGCGTGGACGAGCGCACCGTCGCGGACGATCTCCCGGCCTCCGACGACGAGCCGGTCGACGCGCTGCGGGCCGGCGAAGACGATCCCCGCCACCGGGTCGTCGGCGCCGCCGAGCTCGAGGCCGTCGCTGCGCCAGACGGCGAAGTCGGCGCACCTGCCGGGCTCGAGCGAGCCGATGTCGTCGCGGCCGAGCACGGCCGCGCCGCCCCGCGTGCCGAGCCGGATCGCGTCACGCGCCGTCATCGCGCCGCCGCCGCCTCGCCCGCGCGCGACGAGCAGCGCCTGCTTCACCTCGAGGAACAGGTCGCCACGCTCGTTCGAAGCGGAGCCGTCGACGCCGAGACCGACGCGCACGCCGGCGTCGAGCATCTCCCGCACCGGCGCCACGCCCGCGCCCAGCCGCAGGTTCGACGTCGGGCAGTGGGCGACACCGGTGCCGGTGCGCGCGAACTGCTCGATGTCGCGCGCGGACAGGTGGACGCAGTGCGCGCACCAGACGTCGCCGGCCAGCCAGCCGAGCCGCTCGAGGTACTCCACGGGGCGGCAGCCGTACAGCTCGACGCAGTACGCCTCCTCCTCCAGCGTCTCGGCCAGGTGCGTGTGGAGCGGCAGCCCGAGCCGCCTGGCGAGCGCAGCCGACTCCTCCATCAGCCGGCCCGTGACCGAGAACGGCGAGCAGGGGGCGACCGCGATCTGGACGTGCGCCCCCGCTCCCGGCTCGTGCAGGGCGGCGGCGAGGCGCTCCGTCTCGGCGAGCACGGCGTCGAGGTCCTCGACGAGCTCGTCGGGCGGCAGGCCGCCGTCGGAGACGCCCAGGTCCATCGAGCCGCGCGAGGCGACGATGCGCACCCCGAGCTCGCGCGCGGCCTGCACCTCCGCCTCGATGAGCCCGCCGCGGCCGCGCGGGAAGACGTAGTGGTGGTCGAACACCGTCGTGCAGCCGGAGAGCGCGAGCTCGGCGAGGCCGGCGCGCGCCGCCGCGTACTCCGCCTCGGCGTCGATCCGCGACCACACCGGGTAGAGCTCGCGCAGCCACGTGAACAGGTCGGCCTGCTGGGCCCGCGTGCGCGTCAGCGTCTGGTAGAGGTGATGGTGGGTGTTGACGAGACCCGGCGTGACGACGGCGCCGTGCAGGTCGACGCGCGTCGCCGCGTCCGGCTCGGGTCCAGCGCCGACGGCGGCGATCGTCGCGCCGTCGGTCATGACCCACCCCGGGGCGTGTTCGCTGGAGTCGTCGTCCATCGTCACGACGACGCCGTTCGCGTACAGCACGGTGTCGCTTGCCGGGGTCACTGCCACGGATTCAACCCCGGCTCCGCTCCACGAGTCAACAATGCCGTTCCGCGGTGCGGAATCAGTCCGGGGAGCCGGGGTGGGATTCGCGCGCGCCCGCCTCCGTCTGGCGGACGAACCGCGCCTTCTCCCAGAACTCGTCGATTGAGGCGGCGTCGACGTAGCTCATGCCGCTGCGCAGGCCGCCCACGAGCTCGTCGACGATCGCCGCCACGGGGCCGCGGAGCGGGAACTCCATCTCCTCGCCCTCGGCGACGTACTGGTCGAGCGAGTCGCCGCGCCCTTCGAGCGCGAGCCGCGCGGCCGCCGCCGACCGCGAGGCCATGCCGCGGTACACCTTGAACTGCTGCCCCCGGCGGCGCACCACGTCCCCCGGGCTCTCGTCGCGCCCCGCGAACAGGCTCCCCACCATCACCGTGCTCGCGCCCGCCCCCACCGCCGTCGCCACGTGCCCGGCGCGCCGGATGCCGCCGTCGGCGATCAAGGGCACCCCGACCTCGCGCGCCGCGGCCGCGCAGTCGAGCACGGCCGAGAACTGCGGCACGCCGACGCCGGCGACGAGCCGCGTCGTGCACGCGAAGCCGGGGCCGATCCCGACCTTGACGGCGTCGGCGCCTGCGCCGGCGAGATCTCGCACACCGTCGCCGGTCGCGACGTTGCCCGCCACGACCTCCATCTCCGGCCACCTGCGCTTCAGCTCCGCCACCGCCTCGATCGCCCCGTCGGCGTGCCCGTGCGCGATGTCGAGCACGAGCGCGTCGGCCTCGGCGGCGACGAGCGCCTCGGCGCGCTCGAGGTAGTCGCCGCGAATGCCGACCGCCGCCGCCACCCGCAGGCGCCCGAGGCCGTCGCGCGTCGCGAGCGGGTAGCGCTCGGCTGCCGCGAGATCGCGGAGCGTGATCAGCCCGCGCACGCGCCCCTGCGCGTCGACGAGCGGGAGCTTCTCGATCCGGCTCGCGGTCAGCACGCGCCGCGCCTCGTCGAGACCGATGCCGGGCGCGGCCGTGACGAGCCGTTCGAACGGCGTCATCAGCGTCTCGACGCGGTCGCCGTCGTCGCCGGCGAGCATGTCACGAGCGGTGAGGAGGCCGAGCAGCCGTTGCCCGGGATCGACGACGAGGAACCCGGTGACGTCGAGGCGGGCGGCCTCGGCGCGCGCCTGCGCCAGCGTGAGCTGCGGCGCCACCCCGTACGGCTCGGCGACGACGTGGGTGAGGTAGCGCTTGACGCGACGCACCTCGTTCACCTCCTCGTCGATCGAGAGGAAGCGGTGGACGACCCCGATGCCGCCGAGCTGCGCCATCGCCACCGCCATCGACGCGGTCGTGACCGTATCCATGTTGGCGGACACGATCGGCACCTCGAGCTCGATCGCCGACGTGAAGCGCGAGCGCGTGCAGACGTCCCGGCGCGAGCGCACGCGCGACCGGCGCGGCACGAGCAGCACGTCGTCGTAGGTGAGGCCGAGGGCGATCTCGCTCATGAGCGCGTCGCGTCGAGCGGGACGAGCGCGAAGCGGTCGACGTCGACGAGTCCCCGGTCGGTGATCTTCAGGGCCGGAATCACGGAGAGCGCGAGGAACGCGAGCGTCAGGAACGGCGTCGCCCCCGACCACCCGAGCTCCGCGGCAGCCTGGTTGCAGGCGCGGCTCTCTGCGATCACCTCGGCGAGCGGCGCGTCGGAGAGCAGCCCCGCGACGGGAAGCGGGCAGTCGGCGACCACCCTCCCGTCCGCGACGGCGACGACGCCCCCGCCGATCCGCGCCAGGTGCTCGACCGCGAACGCCATCTCCTCGTCGCTCATCCCGACGACGACGAGGTTGTGGGCGTCGTGGGCGACGGTCGAGGCGAGGGCGCCGCGCTGCAGGCCGGAGCCGGCGACGAAGCCGAGCCCGATCCTGCCGGACGCGAGATGGCGCTCGACGACCGCGATCTTGGCGAGGTCGCGGCCGGCGTCGGCGACCGCGTGCCCGTCCCGCAGCGCGGGCTCGCGCGCGAGCGACTCCGTCACGACCTGATCCTCGATCAGCCCGATCGTGCGCGCCGCGCCGCCCGCCCACGGGATCGCGAAGTCGGCGGCGGTGACGGGCCGGATGCGGACGGTCTGCCGTACCCAATCCGGGACGGGCGCGGAGACGGCGTCCCGGAGCGGCCGTCCGCGCTTGAGCACGATGTCGGGCACGAAGCGCTCGAGGTCGGGCAGGAGGAGCAGGTCGGCCTGGTAGCCGGGCGCGATCGCGCCGAGATGGCCGAGCCCGTGCCATTGCGCCGGGTGGAGAGACGCCATCAGCAGCGCGTCCTCCGGCGTCACTCCCTGGGCGACCGCGTCGCGCACCATGCCGTTGATGTGCCCGCCGTCGGCGATGTCCTCGGGGTCGCGGTCGTCGGTGCAGAACGCGATGCGGCCCGGCCCGTACTCGAGCACGAGCGGCAGCAGCGCCCGCAGGTTGCGTGCCATCGACGCCTCCCGGATCAGCAGCCACATGCCGGCGCGCAGGCGCTCGCGCCCTTCCTCGACGGTGAGCGCCTCGTGATCCGAGGCGATGCCGGCCGCCGCGTAGGCCTGCAGCTCCTTGCCGCGCAGTCCGGGCGCGTGCCCGTCGACGTGGGCGGCGCCCTCGAGCGCGAGCTTCGAGAGCTCCGCGGCCGACCCGCCGACGACACCGGGGAAGTTCATCATCTCCGCGAGCCCGAGCACGCGCCGACGCCGCATCAGCGCCTCGAGGTCGCCGGGGCCGAGCGGCCGCCGCGGCGACTCGAACGGAGACGCCGGCACGCACGACGGCGCCATGAAGAACACCTCGAGCTGCAGCCCCGACGACGCGTCGAGCAGCCAGTGCACTCCGTCGACCCCGAGCACGTTTGCGATCTCGTGCGGGTCGGCGACGACCGCGGTCGTGCCGAACGGGAGCACGAGGCGCGCGAACTCGTCGACGAGCAGCTTCACCGACTCGAGGTGCATGTGGGCGTCGACGAACCCGGGCACGACGAAGCGGCCGTCCGCGTCCAGGGTCTCGTCCCCTTCGTAGGCGCCGAGCCCGGCGACGACGCCGTCGACGACGGCGATGTCGACGTCGAGCCACTCGCGTGTGAAGACGGAGAAGACGCGGCCGCCGCGGACGACGAGATCCGCGGGCGCGTCGCCGCGGGCTACCGCCAGCCTCCGGGCCAGGTGCGACATCGCGCTGACGATATCGGCGCCGCGGCCGTCGTGCGCGGCGGTTGACAAGCCGGCACGCGACGGCTTACATGGCGCGGCGGCTGTCGTTCGACGAGGAGGGAGATGGAAGCGAGCGCTCGGGCGCGGCGCGTGAGCGAGCGTATCGACACCCTGGCCGCGATCAGCGAGGAGCCGGACAGGTTGACGCGGCGCTTCGCGACGCCCGCTCTGCGCGAGGCCGCGGAGGCGGTCGCGGGGTGGATGGAGGCCGCCGGCATGGCCGCCCGGCTCGACGCGATCGGGAACGTCGTCGGCCGCTACGAGGGATCCGCGCCGGGCGCTGCGGCGCTCCTGATCGGCTCGCACCTCGACACGGTCCGGGACGCCGGCCGCTTCGACGGCATGCTGGGGGTTGTCCTGGGCGTCGCCGCCGTCGAGCGCCTGGCCGCACGCGGCGAGCGGCTGCCGTTCGCGATCGAGGTCGCCGGCTTCGCCGACGAGGAGGGCGTCCGCTACGGCACCGCCTACCTCGGCAGCAAGGCGCTCGCCGGCAGCTTCGACCCCGCCTACCTCGGGCTCCTCGACGAGGACGGCATCTCGATGGCCGACGCGATCCGCGCGGCCGGGGGCGACCCCGACGGCATCGCCGGCTGCGCCCGTGCGGCCGGGAGCCTGCTCGGCTACTGCGAGGTGCACATGGAGCAGGGCCCGGTGCTCGAGGCCGAGGGCCTCCCCGTCGGGGTGGTGACGGCGATCGCCGGCCAGACGCGCGCCCGCGTCACCCTCGACGGCGAGGCCGGGCACGCCGGCACCGTCCCGATGGGGCTGCGGCACGACGCGCTCGCCGGTGCGGCGGCGCTCGTGCTCGAGGTCGAGCGTGTCGGACGGGAGACGGGCGGCCTCGTCGCCACCGTCGGCGAGCTGGCCGTCCTTCCCGGCGCCGGCAACGTCGTCCCCGGACGGGCGCTGCTCAGCCTCGACGTGCGCCACGCGAGCGACGAGGCGCGCGTCGCGGCCGTCGCCTCGATCCGCGCATCCGCGGCGGGCATCGCCGCCGCGCGCGGCCTCGAGCTCGGCTGGGACGTGCTCCAGGAGACCGGCGCCGTCCCCACCTCGCAGCCCCTCACGACGCTGCTCGAGACGGCGATCGAGAGCGGCGGGCTGCCGGTGCGCAGGCTCGTCAGCGGCGCCGGCCACGACGCGGCGGTGATGGCCGCGGTCACGCCCGCCTGCATGCTCTTCGTCCGCTGTGCCGGCGGCGTCAGCCACAGCCCGGCGGAGGAGGTGACGGAAGCGGACGTCGCCGTCGCGATCGAGGTGCTCGACCGCTTCCTTCATCGGGTCGCCGCGCGTCCAGGCTGAGCGGGCACCGACGCGCGTCAGGTGGAAGATGCGAGCGCGTGGGGCGGAGAAGCGATCTGCCCGCCGCGTGACCCGCCCGCCGAGACGGGCTCGTCGTCGAGCGGCTCCCATTCACGGATGCGGTCGAGCGCAGGTCCCATCGCGGCGTTCGCCTCGCGCTCGACCATGATCTCGACGAGCGCCGGCACCCTGCGTCTCTCGCTCGTCTCGACGGCCCATGCGAGCGCGCCGGCGATCTCGCCGGGGTGCGTCACCCGCCGGCCCACCGCACCCATCGCCTCCATCACCGCGACATGGTCGACGCCGGGGTGTCCGCCGCGACCCTCGTACTCGATGTCGACCTCGAAGTTCATCTCGTAGGCGATCTGCGCCTGCCGGATCAGGCCCAGGTAGGCGTTGTTGACCATCACGAGCACGAACGGCAGCCGGTGCTGCACCGCGACCGCGACCTCCTCCATCAGGAACTGGAAGCTGTAGTCCCCGACGACGCCGACGACCGTCTGCTCTGGGCGCGCGAGCTTCGCGCCGATGCAGGCGGGCACCTCCCAGCCGAGCGGCCCCGCCTGGCCGCAGCAGAGGTAGTGGCGCGGCCGCTGCGTCGTCTGGAACTGGCCGCTCCAGATCTGGTAGAGCCCGATCGCCGTCACGAAGATCGTGTCCGGGCCGAAGAATGCGTTCAGCTCCCGGTACACGCGCGGCGGCTTGATCGGCACGTCGTCGAAGTCGGTGCGGCGCGTCATCGTGGCGCGCAGCCGCCCGACGCGCTCGACCCAGTCTCCCGCATCGCGCGGCGGCGTCACCCGCCGTGCCCGCTGCGCGAGCGCCGCGAGCGCCAGCTTCGCGTCCGCGACGATGCCGAGGTCGGGCGCGAAGACGCGGCCGATCTGCAGCGGATCGACGTCGATGTGGATGAACTTCCGGTCGCCGCGATAGGTGTGGAGCTCGCCGGTGTGCCGGTCGCCGAAGCGCGCGCCGATCGCGAGCACGACGTCGCTCTCCAGGAAGAGCTGGTTCGCGAAGCGATGCGTGGTCTGGATCCCGACCATGCCGGCGTACAGCGGGTGATCCTCCGGGATCGCCCCCTTGCCCATCAGCGTCGGCGTCACCGGCACCTGCGCGTACTCGGCCAGCTCGCGCAGCTGCTCGGCCGCGTCGGCGATCACGACGCCGCCGCCGGCGAGGATCAGCGGCCGCTCCGCCGACAGCAGCATCGCGACCGCCGCCGCGACGGCCTCCCCGTTCGGCGCCGGGCGGTCGAACGGCAGCCTGCCGTCCACGAGCGGGTCGTACTCGATCTCGGGGCCCTGCTGGACGTCGATCGGGAGGTCGATCAGCACGGGGCCGGGCCGGCCCTGGCGCGCGACGCGGAACGCCTGCCGGAACACCCAGGGCAGCTGCGCCGTCTCCCTCACCTGCACGGCCCACTTGGTCACGGGCCGCGCGATCTCGACGATGTCGACTGCCTGGAACGACTCCCTGTGCAGCACGCCCGTCGCTGCCTGCCCCGTGATGCAGATGATCGGGATCGAGTCGGCGAGCGCCGTGTACAGGCCCGTGATCATGTTCGTGCCGGCGGGCCCCGACGTGCCGATGCAGATGCCCGGCTCGCCGGTGATGCGCGCCCAGCCGTCGGCGGCGTGCGTGCCGCCCTCCTCGTGACGTACGACGATGTGCTCGATCCGCTGCGACGTGCTCAGCGCCTGGTAGAGGGGCAGGATCGCGGCGCCCGGGATGCCGAAGGCGTATCGCACGCCCTCGTCCTCGAGCACCCTGACGACGGCGTCCATCGCGTTCATCCGCGGCATCTCAGACACCGCCCTTCGGGCCGATGCGATGGCTCGACAGGGTCTCGACCACGGTCAGCAGAGAGGAGTGGTCGAGGTCGCCGCCACCGCCTGCCCGCAGCGCGTTGAGCTGCTGCTGCACGAGCGCGGTGAGCGGCATCGACACGCCCTCCGCGCCGCCGGCGCGAAGGGCGATGCCCAGGTCCTTGTGGTGCAGGTCGACCCTGAAGCCGGGAGTGAAGTCGTGCTCGAGGAAGTTGCGCCTGCGCACCTCCATGACGCGGTTCGCGGCGAGGCCGCCCGAGAGCACGTCGAGGATCAGCTCCGGCGCGACGCCCGACTTCGACCCGAGCACGAGCGCCTCGGCGACGGCGGCGAACGTGATCCCGACGACGACCTGGTTGCACGCCTTCACGACCTGGCCGGCGCCGTGCGGCCCGACGTGGACGACCGTCTTGCCGAGGATCTCGAAGATCGGCCGCGCCCGCTCGACGTCGGCGGCGTCGCCGCCCACCATGATCGAGAGGGTGCCCTGCTGCGCGCCGACGTCGCCGCCCGAGACGGGCGCGTCGAGCATCCGCACGTCCCGCTTCGCGGCGAGCGTCGCGAGCCGCCGCGACACGCCGGGGTCGATCGTGCTCATGTCGATCACGAGCTGCCCCGGGCGCGTTCCGGCGAGGATGCCGCGGGGGCCCGCGACGACGTCCTCCACGATCTCGCCGTTCGGCAGCATCGTCACGACGACGTCGCTTCGCGCGGCCGCGTCGCGCGGGTCGCCCGCGACCTCGGCGCCGGCGGCCCCGACCTCGGCGAGCGCGACCGCGTCGCGCGTGTGGGCGACGACGGTGCGCCCTGCCCGCAGCAGGTTCATGGCCATCGGTCTTCCCATCACGCCGAGCCCGACGAAGCCGATGCGCTCGCTCACGGCCGGCCGTCCGCTCGCGCCGCGCCGCGCCCCTCGAGCGGGAGCCAGTCGAGGCTCTCCTCGGTCGAGCCGTGGGACGGCCGGTACTCGAGGCCGACCCAGCCGTCGTAGCCGAGCTCCTCGATCCTCGCGAGGAGGAAGCCGAAGTCGATCTCACCCGTGCCCGGCTCGCCGCGACCCGGCGAGTCGGCGATCTGGATGTGGGCGATGTCGGGAAGGTGCTCGGCGATGGTCGCCGCGAGGTTCCCTTCCATGCGCTGCATGTGGTAGACGTCGTAGAGCAGCCGGACGTTCGCGCGCCCGACCGAGCGCGCGAAGTCCGCCGCGGCGTCGGTGCGCGAGAGCAGGTACGGCCCGTTCTCGATCGTGTTGATCGCTTCGATCAGGACGTCGGCGCCGATCGCGGCGGCCTGGTCGGCCGCCCAGGCGACGTTCTCGCGCGCGAGCTCGAGCTGCTCGGCGCGCCCGAGATCGGGCACCTCGACGCCGACGAGGGCGTTGAGCCGCGTACAGCCGATGCGCCGTGCCAGCTCGAGAGCGACGGGGACGTTGTCGCGGAACTCCTGTCGACGGGCGGGGTCGTTGAGGAGGCCGCGGTCGCCCGCGGGCATGTCGCCGGCGTCGAAGTTGAGCAGCGCGACCTCGACCCCGGCGTCGCGGACGGCGTCCTCGACGCCCGCGAGCGAGTCGCTTGCGGGCCACCAGAACTCGACCGCGTCGAACCCGCATGCGGCGGCCCGCGCGAAGCGGTCGAGGAACGGGGCGTCGGCGAAGAGCAGCGAGATGTTGGCCGAGAAGCGCAGAGCGGACCTCCTCCGGGTTGCCGTGCGATGGTCGGCGACGCTAGCGTCGGCCCGTTGCTCATGTCAACAATGCTGTTCCGTATCGTGGAAGTGACGCTCGAGGCGGCGGCGACGTCTGGCACAGTGCGCTTCGTGTCCGCCACCCTCCCCGTGGCGCTCTGCGCGCCGGACAAGCTGCGCGGCAGCCTGACCGCGGCGGCGGCCGCAGCGGCAATGGCCTCCGGCCTCCGCGATGCGGGGTTCGAGCCCGTCGAGCTACCGCTCGCGGACGGTGGCGAGGGCACGCTCGAGGCGCTCCTTGCGGCCTGCGGTGGCGAGCGCAGGGAGACGACCGTGACCGGCCCCGACGGCGGGGAGGTCGCCGCCGCGTGGGGTCTGCTCGAGGACGGCACCGCCGTCGTCGAGCTGGCGCAGGCGAGCGGGCTCGCGCTCGTCGAGGGGGCCAACGATCCCGTCACGGCGACGACGCGTGGGACGGGCGAGCTCATCGCGGCGGCCGCGCGCGCGGGTGCGGCCCGCGTCGTGCTCGGCATCGGCGGCTCGGCCACGGTCGACGGCGGCCTCGGCGCGCTCGAGGCGCTCGGCTGGACGCTCCCCGTTCCCGTCACGGTCGCGTGCGACGTCGAGACGGGCTTCGTCGAGGCGGCAGAGGTGTTCGCGCCGCAGAAGGGCGCGACCGCGGACGAGGTCGCCTTCCTGAAGCGCCGCTTGCACGATCTCGCGCTGCGCTATCGCCGCCAGACCGGGATCGACGTACGGGCGCTCGCCGGCGCGGGTGCCGCGGGGGGCATCGCCGGCGGGCTCGCCGCGTTCGGCGCGCGGCTGCGGCCCGGCTTCGACGTCGTCGCAGAGGCATGCCGCTTCCACGAGCACCTCGCCGCCGCGACGCTCGTGCTGACGGGCGAAGGGCGCCTCGACCGCACGAGTCTCGCCGGCAAGGTCGTCGGACGCGTGCTGACGGCGGCCGCCGAGACGGAAACGCGGGCAGGTGTCATCGTCGGCGCCGTCGCCGACGGGCTCGGGCCGCTGCCGGGCGCCCCGCCCGTGATCGCGCTGACCCGGGTCGCCGCGTCGGTCGACGAAGCGTTCCGCAACGCGGCGGAGCTCGTGCGGGCAGCCGCCGCCCGCATCGGCCGGGGCTGCTAGCCGCCGCCGTCCGGCTTGTGCCCGAGCGCGCGGGAGATCTCGGCGGCCCGTCCGGCGAGGAGCTCGCCCAGCTCGGCCGTGTCGGCGCTGTGCACGCGTTGCGTCGGTGCCGACACGCTGATCGCCGCGCGGACGTCTCCCTCGAAGCCGAAGATCGGCGCGGCGACGCAGCTGACGCCCTCCTCGTGCTCCTCGTTGTCGATCGCGTAGCCGCGGCGCCGGATGCGGGCGAGCTCCGCCTCGAGCTCGGCTCGCGTGGCGATCGTCCGGGCGGTGATGCGCGCGAGGCCGCCGTCGCAGATCGCGTCGAGTGCCGCGGGCTGCTGGAACGCCAGGATGGCCTTGCCCGACGCGCTCGTGTGGGCGGGGACGCCGAGGCCGACCTGCGTGAACATGCGGACGCTGCGCGTGCCCTCCACCTGGTCGAGGAAGACGACGTTCGGCAGCTCGAGCACCGAGAGGGTCGCCGTCTCGCCCGTGATGCGCTGCACGCTCGCCAGATAGGGTCGCGCGAGCGCGCGCAGGTAGGTCGTGCGGGCGTTGACGAAGCTCGCGAGCTCGAGCAGCTTGTAGCCGAGCAGGTAGCGCCCGCTCTCCGCGCTCTGAAGGGTGTAGCCGCGTTCGGTGAGCGTCGCGAGCAGGCGATGCGCGGTGCTCGGCTGCAGCCCGGCGCGCCCGGCGAGCTCGACGAGGCCGAGCTCGCCCGGTCCGGCGAGCGCCTCGAGCAGGTCGAAGCTGCGTGCGACCGACTGCACCAGTGTCTTCGCTGTTCCGGCTCGCCGCACGGCTGGGCATATATCACATCGCGGGAAGGCGTTTCCAGCCGGTGGTCGCGCGGGGCGCTCCGGCGCTCGATTCCGTATCGCGGAAGCGTGTTGTTGACATACACCCGGGCGGTGTCCTATAAGCGGCGCCGTGACGATGCCCCAGCGAGCGGCGCAACGGACGTTCGTCCGCCGAGGCCGTCTCAGCCTTCGATGAGCGCTTTCGACCTCCTCGTGCGCGGCGGCCACGTCGTCACGGCGACCGGAGTCGCGCGGGTCGACGTCGCCGTGCTCGACGGCATCGTGGTGGAGATCGGGCCCGAGCTCCCCGGTACGGCCGGCGAAGAGGTCGACGCGGCGGGCCTCCACGTGCTCCCCGGGCTCGTCGACCCGCACGTGCACCTCAACGACCCCGGCCGCCGCGACTGGGAAGGGTTCGCCTCCGGGACGGCGGCATTCGCGGTGGGCGGCGGCACCTGCCTGTTCGACATGCCCCTCAACGCGCACCCTCCGACGCTCGACGGCGCGTCGTTCGACCGCAAGCTCGAGGCGGCGGCCGGGGCCGCGCACGTCGATTTCTGCCTCTGGGGCGGGCTCGTGCCCGGAGACCTCGACCGCCTCGACGACCTCGCCGAGCGAGGGGCGGTCGGGTTCAAGGCGTTCATGTGCGCGAGCGGGATCGACGACTTCGAGGCCGCCGACGACCTCACCCTGCTCGAGGGCATGCGGCGCGCGGCAGCGCTCGGGCTGCCGGTTGCGGTGCACGCCGAGAACGACGCGATCACGCGCGGTCTGGCCGCGCGCGCGGTCGCGGCCGGCCGCACCGCGGTCGCCGACTACCTCGGCTCGCGGCCTGCCGTGGCCGAGATCGAGGCCGTCGCCCGGGCGGTCGCGCTCGCCGGGGAAGCGGGCTGCTCCCTGCACATCGTGCACGTGAGCACGGGCGCGGCGGCCGCCGTCGTGGCGGAGGCCAGGGCACGGGGCGTCGACGTGACGTGTGAGACGTGCCCCCACTACCTCGCGCTGACCGCCGAGGACGCCGAGCGGCTCGGCGCCGTCGCGAAGTGCGCTCCGCCCCTGCGTCCCGCGACGGAGCAGGAGGCGCTCTGGCGACGGGTGCTCGACGGCGACGTCGCCATCGTCGCCTCGGACCATTCGCCGGCGCCGCCCGCGCTGAAGCGGGGAGAGGACGCATTCTCCGTCTGGGGCGGCATCTCCGGCTGCCAGACCACGCTGCGCGTCGTGCTCGCGGAGTCGGAGGCGCGCGGGCTGACGCTGCCGCGGGTCGCCTCGCTCACCGCCGCGTCGGCGGCCGAGCGCTTCGGCATCGCGGGCAAGGGCGTGGTCGCGGTCGGACGCGACGCCGACCTCGCCCTCGTCGACGTCGCATACGAGGCGGCGCTCGGCGCCGGCGAGCTGCTGTACCGGCACCCGCACAGCCCGTTCGTCGGCCGGCGGCTGCGCGGCCGTGTCGTGCGCACGATCCTGCGCGGGCAGACGGCGGCGGCGGAGGGAAGGGCGGTCGGCGCGCCCCGCGGGCGGCTCGTCCGCCCGGAGCGGAGGCCGGCACCGGGTCACGGTTTGCCAGCAGCCCTCCGGCCCGACAGGATGGCCATGGTAGAGACAGGACAGGGGCAGGTCGCGCCGCGGCTCGCCCGAGACGAGGAGGAGATCAGATGAGTAGACGCAGGCTGGGGCCCGGTATCGCCTTCGTCGTGCTGGCGCTGGCGGCGCTCGCCATCGTGGCGACGAGCTCGGCGGCACGTCAGGCCAAGACGGCACCCATCAAGGCGGCGTGGATCTACGTCGGGCCGCACAACGACGGCGGCTGGTCGCAGGCGCACGACAGGGGCCGCCTGTACGTGCAGAAGAAGCTCGGCGCGAACGTGATCACGACGTTCAAGGAGAACGTGCCCGAGGGCCCGCAGGTGGCGCAGGTGATCGACAGCCTCGTGCGGGACGGCAACAAGATCATCTTCGCCACGTCGTTCGGGTTCCAGGACGCGATGGCGGCGGCGGCGAAGAAGTACCCGGACGTCTACTTCGAGCAGGCGACCGGCTTCAAGACGAGCAAGAACCTGGCCGAGTACTTCGGCGCCGGCGAGGACTCGATCTACCTCTCGGGCATTGCCGCCGGCGCCGCCACCAAGAACGGCGTGATCGGCTACGTCGTCCCGTTCCCGATCCCCGAGGTGATCCGGCACGCCAACGCCTTCGCGCTCGGGGCTCAGCTCACGCGCCCGGGAGCGAAGATCAAGCTGGTGTGGACGAAGTCGTGGTTCGATCCCGCAAAGGAGAAGAAGGCCGCCGAGAGTCTCGTCGCCGCAGGCGCCGACGTGATCGGACAGAACGTCGACAGCCCGGCCGCAGGGCAGTACGCGCAGTCGAAGGGGATTCCGTGGGTCGGGTACGACAACAACGCGCGCAAGTTCGCGCCGACGTCGTGGCTGACCGCAGCCGTCTACGACTGGGGTCCGTACTACCTGAAGCGCGTCAAGGCGGCCGCGAACGGCACGTGGAAGACCGGGAGCTACTACGGCAACATGGCCGACGGCTTCACGGGCCTGGCACCGTACGGGCCGAAGGTGTCCGCGAAGACGAAGGCCCTGATCGCGAAGAAGAAGGCCGAGATCGTCTCCGGCACGTTCTACGAGTTCCAGGGGCCGCTCTACGACCAGAGCGGGAAGCTGCGCGTCCCCAAGGGAAAGCGGATGACGCTCCCGCAGATCCTGTCCATGAACTGGCTCGTCAAGGGCATCGAAGGGAGCCCGAAGGGCTGACGGATCGTCTCCCGCGAGCTCGAGTCGCCACGGGGGCGCCGGCATCGCCGGCGCCCCCTCGACTCCCCCCTGGCTCCCACCCCGCAATCGGCACCGATGAGCCCTCCCGCACAGCCCTCGACGCTCGACCTGCCCGCCGCCGGCGAGCCCGCCGTGACGATGCGCGCGATCACGAAGCGCTTCCCGGGCGTGGTAGCCAACGACGCCGTCGACTTCGAGGCCCGTGTCGGCGAGGTGCATGCGCTCCTCGGCGAGAACGGCGCCGGCAAGAGCACGCTCTCCAACATCCTCACCGGCCTCTACCGCGCCGACGAGGGCGAGCTCGAGCTGTACGGCCGCCCGGTCGAGTTCCACTCGCCGCGCGACGCGCTCGACGCGGGCGTCGGGATGGTGCATCAGCACTTCCGCCTCGTCGAGCCCTTCACCGTCGCCGAGAACGTCGTCCTCGGCGACCACCGCGACGTCGGCCGCTCCTTCCTCATCCGTCCCAGGCTGATCGAGCAGCGCGTCGCCGAGCTCGGCGCGCGCTACGGGCTGGCCGTCGATCCGCGCGCGCGCGTCTGGCAGCTCTCGGTCGGCGAGCAGCAGCGCATCGAGGTGCTGAAGGCGCTGTACCGCGAGGCGCGCGTCCTGATCCTCGACGAGCCGACCGCCGTGTTGACGCCGCAGGAGGCCGACGCGCTCTTCGTGACGCTGCGGGCGATGGCGGCCGAGGGCAGGACGGTGATCTTCATCTCGCACAAGCTGCACGAGGTGACGGCGGTCGCGGACCGCGTCACCGTGCTCCGCGGCGGCCGCTCGATCGGCACCGTCGAGACGGCGGAGGCGACGTCGCAGTCGCTCGCGTCGCTGATGGTCGGGCGCGAGGTCGAGGTCGCGCGACGGCGCGAGGGCGACGGATCGATCGGCGCCGTCGTGCTCGAGCTCGACGGGCTGACCGCTCTCGGCGACCGCGGCGTCGAGGCGCTGAAGAGCGTCTCGCTGTCGGTGCGCGCCGGGGAGGTCGTCGCTGTCGCGGGCGTCGCCGGCAACGGCCAGCGTGAGCTCGCGGAGGCCGTCACCGGGATGCGGCCGCTCGTCGCGGGCACGGTGCGCGTCGA
Organism: Gaiella occulta; assembly: GCF_003351045.1. GTDB lineage: Bacteria > Actinomycetota > Thermoleophilia > Gaiellales > Gaiellaceae > Gaiella > Gaiella occulta. The sequence continues at coordinate 34,829 of NZ_QQZY01000011.1, read as the reverse complement.
CGGCGGCGCCTTGCGCCCGGGCGACCCGCGACAGGCGATCCGCGCCGGCATCGCCCATGTTCCCGAGGACAGGCTGAACACGGGTGTCGCGCCGAGCCTCAGCATCGCCGCGAACGTCGTGCTCAAGTCGTACCGGGCCGGCAGCGACTCGCGCGGCCCGTTCCTGCGGCTGCGCAGGATCCGCGATCGGGCGCTGGACATGATCCAGCGCTACGACGTGAAGGCACCGGGCCCCGGGACGCCCGCGCGGCAGCTCTCCGGCGGCAACCTGCAGAAGGTCGTGCTGGCGCGCGAGTTCTCGGGGCAGCCCCGGGTGCTCGTCGCGGCCGCCCCCACGCGCGGCCTCGACGTGGGCGCGATCGAGACCGTGCACGCATACCTGCGCGAGGCGGCCGCCGGCGGGGTCGCGGTGCTGCTGATCAGCGAGGATCTCGACGAGGTGCTGACGCTGTCCGACCGCGTCGCCGTCATGTACGAGGGAGAGATCGTCGGCGAGGTCGATGCGCGCAGCGCGACCGTCGAGGAGATCGGCCTGCTGATGGCGGGCGTTCGGAGCGTCACGTGACCGTGCCCCGGCTGCGGATCGAGAAGCGGCTGAGGCAGCGGCGCTGGCTGATGGTGGGGGTCCCGCTCGGCTCGCTCGTCGTCGCCCACATCGCGATCGCGATCCTGCTCGCCGCCACCGGGCACCCGCCGCTGACCACGTTTCGCAGGCTCTTCGACGCCGCATACCTCGCCGACGGCGCGCTCGCCAGCACCCTGATCGCTGCCACTCCGCTCGCCTTCACGGGGCTCGCCGCCGCCGTGGCCTTCCGCATGCGCCTCTTCAACATCGGTGCCGAGGGGCAGCTCTACTTCGGCGCGATCGGCGCCGCGGGCGTCGCGCTGCTGCTCGCAGGGCGGTCGACGCCCGTGATCATCGTGGCGATGGTGGCCGCCGGCGCGGCCCTCGGTGCCGCCTGGGGCGCGATCCCGGGGCTGCTGCGGGCGTTCCTGCGCACGAACGAGATCATCACCTCGCTGATGCTCAACTACGTCGCCGCGCTCGTCCTCAACTACCTCATCTTCGACAGCCTCTCGTACTGGCGCGACACGTCCGCGACGGGACAGGTGTTCCCGCAGGGGAAGATGCTGCCGGACGCGGCGTCCTGGCCCGTCTCGACGATCGGGTCGGTCGCTGTCCCCTTCGGCTTCCCGCTCGCGATCGCCGCCGCGGTCGTGATCTGGGTGCTGTACGCGCGCACGCGGTTCGGCTTCGAGGCGCAGGTGATCGGCGACTCCCCGCGCGCCGCGCGCTACGCCGGCATGCGCACCCGTCGCAAGATCGTGGCGATCATGTGCCTGTCCGGGGGGATCGCCGGGATCGGCGGAGCGAGCCAGATGGGCGACTTCCGCCACCTGCTCGACGCGCGCGGCCTGCAACAGGCGAACTACGGCTACACCGGCATCGTCGTGGCGGCGCTCGCGCGCTACAACCCGTTCGCCGTCGTCCTCGTCGCGTTCCTCCTCGGCGGGCTGCAGAACGCCGGGTTCACCTTGCAGAGCGCCGAGTTCCCCTCCGGCCTCGTCGGGGTCATGCAGGGGATGATCCTGTTCGCGATGCTCGGCGGTGAGCTGCTCGTCCACTACCGCATCAGCGTCGCGCGCGGCGGCCGGCGGGGTCAGCCCGCCGCCGAGGTGGCCGGATGAACAACAGCATCGTCGTCGTCGTGCTGGCGTCGGCCGTCGCGTACGGCACGCCGCTGCTCTACGCGGCGCTCGGAGAGCTGCTGGCCGAGCGCTCCGGCGTCCTCAACCTCGGCGTCGAGGGGATGATGCTCGTCGGCGCGGTGATGGGCTTCCTCGCCGTGCAGCGGGTCGGCGGGCCCGCCGGCCTCGTGCTTCCCGTCGCGATCGGGGTCGCGGCGCTCGCGGGCGCGGCGGCCGCGCTGATCCTGGCCTTCCTCGTCATCACGCTGCGCGCGAACCAGATCGTCTCGGGTCTCGCGCTGACCATCTTCGCGGGCGCCGCCGGGCTCTCGTCGTACATCGGCAACGACTTCAACCTCGCCGACAACCCCGCCCGCTACTCGTTCGGGCCCGTCAACCTGTTCGGGCTCCAGGACCTGCCGGTGCTCGGCCCGGTCGTCTTCGGGCAGTCGTGGCTCGTGTACGCCTCGTGGCTCTGCGTCGTCGCCGTCGGCTTCTACCTCGCCCGTACGCGGCCGGGTCTCAACGTCCGCGCCGTCGGCGAGTCGCCGGCCGCCGCCGACGCGATGGGTATCGCGGTCACGAAGTACCGGTACCTGCACACGCTCGCCGGGGGTGCGTTCGCGGGCGTCGGGGGCGCCTGCTTCAGCCTCGCGCTGACGCCCCAGTGGGTGGACGGGCTGACCGCCGGCGCCGGCTGGATCGCGATCGCGCTCGTCATCTTCGCGTTCTGGCGCGCCGATCTCTGCCTCGTCGGCGCGTACGTGTTCGGCGCCTTCTCGGCGCTGCCGTTCACGCTGCAGGCGCGCGGCGTCACGATCACGCCGCAGCTCTTCCAGGCGCTGCCGTACGTGATGACGATCGTCGTGCTCGTGCTCGTCTCCTCCGGGATCGGCAAACGGCGGCTCGGTGCCCCGGGTAGCCTTGGCATTCCGTACGTGCGTGAGGAGCGCTAGCCACGATGGACGTCGTCACCCCCCGCACCCTCGACGAAGCCCTGTGCCTCAAGGCGGAGCTGCCGCAGGCGCGCTTCCTGCAGGGGGGCACGGACGTGCTCGTCGAGCTCAACTTCGACCGCTCGCGCCCTCCGGCGCTCGTCAACCTCAACGAGGTGGCGGAGCTGCGAGGCTGGTCGCGCGAGAACGGCGCCCTCCTGCTCGGCGCCGGCCTCACCTACGCCGAGGCGATGCGCGGTGCGCTCGCGGACGAGATGCCGGCGCTCGCGGAAGCGTCGCGGACCGTCGGATCGCCGCAGATCCGCAACCGCGGAACGATCGGCGGCAACCTCGGCACGGCCTCCCCGGCCGGCGACGCGCTGCCGCCGCTGCTCGCGGAGGGGGCGGTCGTCCTCGTCGCAAGCGTCCGCGGCGAGCGCCGCATACCGCTCGATGCGTTCCTCGTCGGGGTGAAGCGCAACGTGCTCGAGCCCGACGAGATCATCGTGTCCGTCCGCGTCGAGCCGAGCCGCGCGCCGCAGACGTTCATGAAGGTGGGGCCTCGCAACGCGATGGTGATCTCGGTGTGCTCGCTCGCGCTGCACGCCGACCTCGCGCGCGGCGAGCTGCGCGCCGCGTTCGGATCGGCGGCGCCGACCGTACGCCTCGTGTCCGCCCCGCTCGACGCCAGGGAAAGCTTTCCCGACCTCGTCGCCGGGGCGGCCAGCCCGATCGACGACGTCCGCGGGACGGCGGCGTACCGGCGTCACGCGCTTCGCGTGCTCGCGGGCCGCGCGCTCGAGAGGTGCCTGGCATGAGCCTGTGGAGGGGGTGCGGATGAAGATCGCGTTGACGGTCAACGGCGAGTGCCGGGAGACGGAGGCGTGGGGCGGCGAGAGCCTCCTCTACGTCCTGCGGGAGCGGCTCGGCCTGCTCGGCTCGAAGAACGCGTGCGAGCAGGGGGAATGCGGGTCGTGCTCGGTGCTGCTCGACGGCGTGCTCGTCTGCGCCTGCCTCGTGCTGGGCGCGCAGGCGGACGGGCATGTGGTGACGACGGTGGAGGGCCTCGCGGACGGCGACCGGCTCCACCGCGTGCAGGAGGCATACGTCCAGGCCGGTGCGGTGCAATGCGGGTTCTGCACTCCGGGGCTCGTCGTCGCCACCGTCGACCTGCTCGAGTCGAATCCCTCACCGAGCGACGACGAGATCCGTGAAGCGCTCTCGGGGAACCTCTGCCGTTGCACGGGCTACGCGAAGATCTTCGATGCGGTGCACCGGGCGGCAATGTCGTGAGCGCGACCGCGACCACCCCGGGCGTCGGTCGGGTCGGAGACAGCGTGCCCCGGCTCGACGGCCCGCCGAAGGTGAAAGGAGAGTTCGCCTATGCGAGCGATCTCCAGGCGGCCGGGATGCTGTGGGGCCACACTCTCCGCAGCCCGCATCCGCACGCGCGCATCGTCGAGATCGACGTCTCCGCCGCGCTCACCATGTCCGGCGTGCACGCGGTGCTGACCCACGACGACGTCCCGGGGCAGAAGACCTACGGGCTCGAGTTCGCCGACCAGCCCGTGCTCGCGCACGATCGCGTCCGCTACTTCGGCGAGGCCGTCGCCCTCGTCGCGGCCGAGCATCCGGAGCAGGCACGCCGGGCCGCCGAGGCGATCCGCGTCGTCTACGAGGAGCTGCCGGTCGTCTCCGACATGGAGCGGGCCACCGAGATGGAGCCCCTGCACCCGGAGCGGCCGACGATGGGGCACGGGTACCGCGACGACCCGCGGCCGAACGTCGTCCGCCACATGGTGATCCGGCACGGCGACCCGGACGCGCAGGGGGACGTGTCGGTCACGGGCGTGTACGAGGTCGGCATCCAGGACCAGGCCTTCCTCGGCCCCGAGAGCGGGCTCGCGGTGCCGGACGGCGAGGGCGGCGTCGACATCTACGTCGCCACCCAGTGGCTGCACGTCGACCGCGACCAGGTGGCGCCGTGCCTCGGGCTCGACCCCGAGCAGGTGCGGATCCACCTCGCCGGCGTCGGCGGTGCCTTCGGCGGCCGCGAGGACCTGTCGATGCAGATCCACGGCGCGCTGCTCGCGCTGCACACGAGCCGGCCGGTGAAGATCGTCTACAACCGCGAGGAGTCGTTCGTCGGGCACATCCACCGGCACCCGGCGCGCATGTGGTGCGAGCACCGGGCGACGCGCGACGGGCGCCTCGTCAACGTCCGCATGCGGATCCTGCTCGACGGCGGCGCCTACGCCTCGAGCTCGACGGCCGTCGCCTCGAACGCCGCCTCGTTCGCCGTCGGCCCGTACCGCGTCGACAACGCGCTCATCGAGGCGACCGCCGTGTACACGAACAACCCGCCGTGCGGTGCCATGCGCGGCTTCGGGGCGGTGCAGACCTGCTTTGCCGCCGAGGCCCAGATGGACCTGCTGGCGGCCGAGCTCGGCATCGACCCGGTCGATCTCCGCCTCCTCAACGCCCTCGCGCCCGGCGACGTGCTGCCGACAGGGCAGGTGGTCGAGGGCTCGTGCCCCGTCGCCGAGACGATCCGGGCGGCGGCCGCGATCCCCGTGCCCCCCGCGGAGGAGCTTCCGCGCGACCCGATCCGCCTCCCCGGCGGCGCCGGCAACACGACCCGCGGCGAGGGCGTCCGCCGCGGCGTCGGCTTCGCCGTGGGGTTCAAGAACATCTGCTACTCGGAGGGGTTCGACGACTCGTGCGCCGCCCGCGTGGTGTTGCGGGCCGACGGCAGCGCCGAGGTCCACTGCGCGGCGGCGGAGGTGGGGCAGGGCGTGACCGGCGTCATCCTGCAGGTGGCGCGCACCGAGCTCGGAACGGACGCGGTCACGCTGATGCCCCACACGACGTCGACGGTCGGCTCCGCCGGCTCCGCGTCGGCCTCGCGCATGACATGGATGGCGGCCGGCGCCGTGCGCGACGCGTGCCGGGCCGCGCTCGAGCAGCGCGAGCGCTCGGGCGGCGGCGAGGTCGACGTCGAGCGCGTGCACCGGCACCCCCGCACGACGCCGCTCGACCCGGAGAGCGGCCAGGTGACAGGCGAGCGTGCGCACGTCGCGTTCGCCTGTGCGGCGATGCGCGTCGTCGCGGAGGTGGACGTCGAGCTCGGCCTCACGCGCGTCGTCTGGGTCGGCACGGCCCAGGACGTCGGCCGCGCGATCAACCCGATCGCGCTCGAGGGCCAGATCGAGGGGGGCACCGCCCAGGGCATCGGGCTGGCGTTGATGGAGGAGATCCAGACGCGGGACGGCAGGATCACGAACGCGAGCTTCACCGACTACCTCATCCCGACGGCGCTCGACATGCCGCCGGTCGAGTCCGTGCTGGTCGAGGTGCCCGAGCCCGCCGCGCCCTACGGCGCCAAGGGCGTCGGCGAGCCGCCCACCGTCGTCTCCACCGCGGCGGTGGCGGCGGCGCTGCGCGCTGCGACCGGCAAGCCGCTCCGCCGCGTGCCGGTCCGGCCCGACGAGATCGTGGGGCTCGCGCTCTCGTAGGGGCGACGCCCGCGCGTCGCCCGGTGTTCGCTCATTCCGCGAACGGCTCGACGACCTGGGCCGCCTCGTTGCGGATCACGAGCGCAACCGACGCGAGCACGACCGTGGCGCCGGCGGCGATCTGCCACGTGACCCCCTCGTCGAGGACGATCACGCCGAGCAGGATCGCCACCACCGGGTTCACGTAGGCGTAGGTCGCGACCGTCCCGATCGGGATGTGCGCGAGCAGCCAGACATAGGCCGTATAGCCGACGAGGGAGCCGATCAGGACGAGGTAGGCGAGGCCTGCGAGCGACCTTCCTGACCACGACGCGGGGCCGAGCGACTCGTCGCCCGCGAGGACGAGGCCGAGCGGGAGCAGCATCGCTCCTCCGGCGAGCATCTCGATCGCCGTCGCGACGAACGCGTCGGGTGGCAACGGCAAGCGGGAGGAGAGGAACGATCCGGTGGCCCAGATCGAGGCCGAGCCGAGGACGAGCAGGATCCCGCCGGAGCTCGCCCCTCCTCCCGGCCGGACGAGCAGCGCGATACCCGCGAAACCCGTGACGACCCCGACAAGTGCGACGCGCCTCGGCCGGTCGCCGCTGACGGTGCGGAGCAGCACGATCCAGAGCGGCACCGATGCGATCAGCAGCGAGGCCAGTCCGATCGGGACGCGCCGTTCGGCGACGAACAGCATCGCGTTCGCACCGAGCAGGAGCACGCCCACGAGCATCGCCGACGCGAGCTCGCTGCGGCCGACCCGGAAGGGCGCCCGTCCGCGCCGTACCGCGACCCACCCGCCCATCAGCGCGCCGGCGAGGAGGAAGCGCACGCCCGCGGCGAACACGGGCGGGATCGTCTCTCCGGCGAGCTCGATGCCGAGATAGGTCGAGCCCCAGATCACGTAGACGGCCCAGAGCGCGAGCCACGCGCGCGCGCTCACCGCTTCAGCGTCAGCGCGGCACCCGCGGCGAGCAGAGCGAGGCCGAGCAGGCGCGGCCAGGCGAGCGGCACCTGCTGGACGCCGAACCAGCCGAAGCGGTCGATCGCCGTTGCGAGCGAGAACTGGCCCACGATCAGGAGTGCCGTCGTGGCGACGATGCCGATCCGCGGTCCGGCGACGGTGATCGAGAGCACGATCAGGGCGCTCATGAGGCCGCCGAGCAGCAACCACTTCGGCCCTGCGAAACCCGCCCGGAGGCCGTCGAGGCTGCGGCGCGCGACGAGCACGACGACGAGCGCGGTCGCGGCGCCCACGACGACGGCGCAGGCGAGCGCTTCGACGCTGCCGATGCGGTCGCCGAGCCGTCCCTGCACGGCGATCTGAACCGCCCCGCCCAGCCCGGCGGCGAACGCGAACGAGGCTGCAACTCCGGTCGAGCCCATGCGGGTGACGCTATACGTTGGCCGGCGCCGGGAGACGCTCATTGCTCGACATCTGATGCGCGACCTGATAGCATCAGATGCGTGGCGCGGACGACGCTCGACATCGATGCGACCGTGATGCGCGAGCTGAGGCGCCGGCAGGCGGCCGAAGGCAAGACCATCGGCGCGCTCGTCTCGGAGCTGCTGGCGGTCGCCCTCGCTGCATCGCAGGCGCCCCCGCCGCCGTTTGCCTGGACGACGAAAGCGATGTCGGCATCCGTCGATCTCGACGACAAGGATGCGGTCCACGCGCTTCTCGACGCTTCGTGAGCGCCGCAATCGACGTCAATCCGCTGCTGTATGCGTCGGACACGTCGAGCCCGTTTCACGGCGCGGCGCTCGCCTTCGTCGAGCGCATCGCAGCAGGGCGGGAGCTCGTCTACCTCTTCTGGCCCACGGCGATGGCGTATCTGCGCATCGCGACGCATCCGTCGATCTTTGCCAGCCCGCTGTCATCCCGTGAGGCCGTGGCGAATCTCACCGCCCTGCTCGGACTGCCTCATGTGCGAAGCCCCGGCGAGGATGCGGACTTCTGGGCGGGCTTCCGGGTCGTCGCGGACGAGGCCTCCCCGCGCGGCAACCTCTTCCCGGATGCGCACATCGTCGCCCTGATGCGCGCGAACGGCGTCGAGAGCATCTGGACACGCGATCGCGACTACTTCAAGTTCGCCGGGATCAAGGTGCTCGACCCGTTCGCGCCCGCTCCGGCGCAGCGGTAGGCTCGGCTGATGAGCGAGGTGCTGACCGCCCGCCAGGGCGCGGTTCTGACGATCACCCTCAATCGACCGGACGTCTTCAACGCGTTCGACCGTGCGCTCCACGCCGCGCTCCGCTCGGCGCTCGAGGACGCCGCCGACCCCGCCGTCCGCGCCGTCGTCATCACCGGGGCGGGCCGCGGCTTCTGCGCCGGGCAGGATCTGCGCGAGCTCTCCTCCATGTCCGGCTCGCTGCGCGACGAGCTCGAGCAGACCTACCACCCCAACATCCGCCGCATCCGCTCGCTCGAGAAGCCGGTGATCGCCGCCGTCAACGGCCCGGTCGCGGGGGCGGGGCTCTCGCTCGCCTGCGCGTGCGACGTGCGCATCGCGTCGGATGCGGCGAGCTTCGTGCCCGGCTTCGCCGGCATCGGGCTCGTGCCCGACTCCGGCGGAAGCTGGTTCATCCACCGCCTGCTCGGGTTCGCGCGCGCCTTCGAGTGGATGAGCTCGAACCGGCGCTTGACGGCCGGCGAGGCGCTCGCATGGGGGCTCGTGTCGGAGGTCGTGCCGGCCGGCGTGTTCGGCGAGCGCCTCGGCGAGATCGCCGCGGGCTGGGCGTCGCTGCCGACGCGCGCGGTCGGGATGACGAAGCGGCTGCTCGAGCATGCGCACGCCGCGGGGCTCGAGGAGCAGCTCGCGCTCGAGGCGGAGCTGCAGCAGTCGGCCGTCGAGACCGCCGACTTCGCCGAAGGAGTGGCGGCCTTTCTGGAGAAGCGCGCGGCGAGATTCTCCGGCGCATGATGCGCGCGCGGGCGCGATGAGCACGATCCGCGTCGTCGACTACCACACAGGGGGCGAGCCGTTTCGCATCGTCACCGGCGGCACCGAGCCGCTTCGCGGCAGGACGGTCCTCGAGCGCCGTCGCGACGCGCGCGAGCGGCTCGACCACGTGCGGCGGCTGCTCGTGTTCGAGCCGCGCGGGCACGCCGACATGTACGGCTGCCACGTCGTCCCCGCAAACGACGAAGGCGCCGATCTCGGCGTCGTGTTCTTCCACAACGCCGGCTACTCCACGGCGTGCGGCCACGGCACGATCGCCCTCGTCACCTGGGCCCTGGACGAGGGCGTGGTCGAGCGGCGCGAGGGCGAGAACCGCGTCGTCGTCGACGTGCCCTGCGGCAGGATCGAGACCTGGGCCGCCGTCGAGGGCGGAAGGGTGCGCTCGGTGCGGTTCCGCAACGTGCCGTCGTTCGTGTGGGCGACCGGCCTCGAGGCAGGGCCGTTCACCGTCGACGTCGCCTTCGGCGGCGCCTTCTACGCGTCGCTGCGGGAGCGTGTCGAGCGGGCCGAGCTGCCGCGGCTGATCGAGCTCGGCCGCGCGATCAAGCGGGCGATCGAGGCCGAGCACGATGTCGTCCATCCCGTCGAGCCCGAGCTGCGCGACGTCTACGGCGTGATCTTCTGGCAGGAGGAGGCGGAGCGGCCCCTCACGCAGCGCAACGTGACGGTGTTCGCCGACGGCGAGGTCGACCGCTCTCCCTGCGGGTCGGGCACCTCGGCGCGGCTGGCCCTGCTCGACGCGTCGGCGCGGCTGCCGCGAGGGGAGGAGCTCCGCCACCTGTCGATCGTGGGGTCGTCGTTCAGCGGCCGGGTCGTCGGCGGCACCGAGGTCGCGGGCAGGCCCGCCGTCGTCACCGAGGTCGAGGGCCGCGCCTACCGCACCGGCGAGGCGGTGTTCGTGCTCGATCCGGACGACCCGCTCGGCGAGGGCTTCCTGCTGCGCTGAGCCTCCGCGCGGCGGGCCCGCGTCACGGCAGCAGGCGCCCGACCTCGCCCGGCTCGGGGAAGCGTCCGAGCCGCTGCTTCGAGAACACCGTCACCCCGTCGGCGACCACGTCGAACTGGGACCTCGCGCCCGCGAGCACCGCGGCCTCGATCCCCCGCTCCGCCTGCAACTCGGCCGCGACACGCGCGGCCTCGCGGTCGTAGCCGGCTCAGACGGGGCAGTAGAAGATCTCGACGGACATGCTGCCGAGGCTACCTGGCCGCGCCGCCTCTACGCTTGGCGTATGGAGCCGGACGACGACCCGCTGGCGATGGCGATCGTCGTCCGCCGGCGCACGGCGCGCCCCTTCCCCGAACTCGCGGCCGCGGGGGCGCTCGCCGCCCGGCGCTGTGCGCGCCGCTACCTCGACGACGACCGCTGGCGTGCCTCGTTCGAGGAGTGGTGGCGCTCCTCCTTCCGCAAGATCTGCCTGCGCGCCGAGCCGCGCGAGTGGGAGGAGGTACGGGCGCTCGACCACGAGCGCGTCGGGGACGTCGCCTGCTTGCCGCCGCGCCGCCGCTCGCAGCGCGAGCGCGTGCTCGTGCGCATGCAGGCGCTCGCGGGCGAGGTCGCGGGGCTGGAGCCGCCCGCCGCGCCCGCGCCGGGCGAGCTCCTGCTCGTCGTCAACACCGGTCTGCCGATGAGCGCCGGCAAGGCGATCGCGCAGATCGCGCACGGCGCGCTCATGGTCGACCCGCTCGAGGACCTCGCGACGCGCGTGGCCGGGACCTCCGGTGTGGGCTGGGACGCGCTCGCCGGCTCGGGGGCCGCGGTCGTGCGGGACGGGGGCCTGACGGAGATCCCGCGTGGCTCGGAGACGGTCGCCGTCTGGCGCGGAGTCCCGCGCGCGTAGAAGATGGGCGACCGTGGGCCGCGTCCTCATCGTCAACCCGTTCGCGAGCGGCGTCAGCGAGCGCCGGCTCGCGCACGTCCAGGCCATGCTGCCCGCCGGCACGGAGACGATCCTCACGCAGGCGCGCGGCGATGCCACCGAGATCGCGCGCGCGTGGAGCCCGACAGCGGACGCGATCTACGTGTTCTCGGGGGACGGAACCTACAACGAGGTCGTCAACGGCCTCGAAGCCGACGTGCCCGTCGGCTTCGTCCCGGGCGGCGGCACGAGCGTGCTCCCGCGCGCGCTCGGGCTGCCGCGCGACCCGGTGCGCGCCGCGGAGCAGATCGCGCGGGGACGGCAGCGGCGCATCTCCCTCGGCCGCGCGAACGGGCGCAGGTTCGCGTTCAACGCCGGTGTCGGCTTCGACGCCGAGCTCGTCCGCCGTGTCGACGCGCGCGGCCGGCGCTCCGACGGAAGGCGGCCGGGAGACGTCGCGTTCGCGTGGACGGTGGTGCGCACGCTCGTCGACCACGGCCTGCGCTTCGACCCGGCGCTCGAGGTCGAGGGGCTCGGGCGGGCGGCCTTCGCCCTCGTCGCCAACTGCTCGCCCTACACGTACGCCGGCCCGCTCGGGCTCCGCCTCGCCCCCGGCGCCCGCTTCGAAGGAGGCCTCGACGTCGTCGCCCCCGTGGCGCTGCGGGCCCGCGCGCTGCCGGCGCTCGGCCTCAGCGCCGTGCGCGGCCGGCCGGCGCGGAAGGGCGTGCTCTACGGACAGGACCTCGGCCGCGTCGTCATCCGCTGCGACGGGCCGATGCCGTTGCAGGCCGACGGTGAGGATCTCGGCGACGTGACGGAGGTGGTGCTCGAGGCCGAGCGCGATGTGCTCACCGTGCTCGTGTAGGGCCGGACATCTCCATCCTCCCGAACCTCCTCGCAGAGCGCGCGCCGACCTTCTACCCTGCCCGCGTGGCGCACGAGCTCCGGCTACCCGATCTCGGAGAGGGCCTCGACGAGGGCGAGGTCTCACGCTGGCTCGTCGCCGAGGGCGACGTCGTCGCCGAGAACGACGCGGTGGTCGAGGTGCAGACCGACAAGGCGACGGTCGAGATCCCGTCGCCGCATGCCGGCACCCTCCTCAAGATCCTCGCGCGCGAAGGAGCGATCGTGAAGGTGGGGACGACCCTGGCGGTGATCGGCGCCGAGGGCGAGCAGCTGCTGCGGTCGGTCGAGGCGCCCCCCGAGCCGGAGCCTGCCGGCCCCATCGTCAGCGTCGTCGGCAGCGAGCCGCTCGCGGCCGCGCGCGCCACCCCCGCGGTGCGCGACCTGGCGCGGCAGCTCGGAATCGAGCTGCTCTCGCTGCGCGGCAGCGGGCCCGCCGGCCGCATCACCGAGGGGGACGTCCGCGCCGCCGCAGAGGCCGCGAGCGAGGGGCGGCGCGTGCCGGTGCGCGGGATCCGCCGGGCCGTCGCCGAGCAGGTCGAGCGGACGCACCGCGAGATCCCTGCGGTCACCTTCGTCGAGGAATGCGACTTCACGGGCGTCGACCGCAGCCGGCTCGTCGCGGGTGCGCTGAAGGCGGCAGCCGGAGCGCTGCGCGCGTTCCCCGAGCTGAACGCGCGCTTCGAGGAGGACGAGATCGTGCTGCTCGACCGCTACGACATCGGTGTCGCCGTCCACACCGCCGCGGGCCTCGTCGTCCCGGTCGTGCGCGCGTGCGACACGCGCACGGTGGAGGAGATCGACACGGAGATCCGTCGCCTCGCCGAGGCCGCCCGAGCGGGAGCGCTCCACCCCGAGGATGTCCGCGACTCGACGTTCACGGTCACGAGCGCCGGCAAGCTGGGCGGCCTGCTGATGACGCCGCTGATCAACCATCCCGAGGTGGCGATCCTCGGGCTCCACCGGATCGCGTCGCGCCCGGTCGCACGGGACGGGGCGATCGTCGTGCGCGAGATGGGCAACGTGTCCGTCACCTTCGACCACCGCGTCGTCGACGGCGTGCAGGCGGCGGGGTTCTGCCTCGACGTGATCGCGAGGCTGGAGGGGCAGGGCCGCAGCAGAAGCTGACGGCGGGGCCGCCGTCCCTACAATGGCCGCGTGGGCGGCTGGTACGAGATCGGTGTCACGGTCGGCATCGGCCTGGGCGCGGGGATCCTGTTCGCGGGGTTCCTCGCCGGGCTGCGCGCCGGCCTGGCGGGAACGCTGCCGGGGGCCGTCGGGGTCGCGGCGGCCGCAGGCTTCCTCGTCGCGGGATGGCCCGGCGCGGGCGCCGGCGCGGCGGGCGCGGTGATCGGCGCCGCCTCGGCCGCGCCGATCGTCCGTGGCGCCTCGCGCCGCGGCGCCACGGTCGGCGGCACGGCGTTCCTGCTCGGCGGCGCCGCGGTCGCCGTCGCGACGCTCGCGCTCGTCCCCGTGCTCGGCTATCTCGAGGCCGTCGTCGTGCCCGCCCTCGCCGCGCGCCGCGCGCGTGGGGCGCCCGAGAAGTACGCGGGGCTGCGCTCGCTCGCCAAGTGAGGCCGAAGCCCGTCATCCTCGTCGTCATCGACGGGCTCACGCCCGCGATGCTCGAGGGAGCGATCGCCTCGGGCGGCGCGCCGACGCTCGCGCGTCTCGCCGAGCACGGGACGTACCGTCGCGCGACGTCCGTGTTCCCGTCGCTGACGCCCGTGTGCCTGTCGTCGATCGCCACCGGGGCGCACGGCGACGTGCACGAGATCCCGCACCTCGTCTGGTACCACCGGCGCGACGGGCGGCTCGTCGAGTACGGCAGCTCCTTCGGCGCGGCGCGCGCCGCAGGCATCGGGAAGACGCTCCGCGACACGCTCGTCAACATGAACGCCGAGCATCTCGGCGTGGGTGCCGTGACCCTGTTCGAGACGCTTGCCGACGCCGGCCTGCGCAGCGCCGCCGTCAACTTCACCGCCTACCGCGGGCGCACCGTCCACCGCTCGTCGCTCCCGTTCCTCGGAAACGTGCTCGGGCCCGAGCGCTTCTACTTCTACAACCTGTTCCAGTCCGAGCGCACGGGAGCGCCCCTCTCGTTCCGCAACCGCTCGGCAGGCACGATCGACGCGTACGCGACGGCCGTCGGCCGCTGGCTCGTCACCCGCGACGGCTTCGACCTGTTCGTGTTCTACCTCTCCGACTACGACTACGCCTCGCACGAGCTCGGCCCCGACCGTGCACACGACGTGCTCGGCCGCTGCGACGCGGCGGTCGGAGCGCTCGCGGACGCGGCCGGCGGCATCGACGAGCTGCTCGAGCGCTACGCCCTCGTCGTGCTCTCGGATCACGGGCAGACCCCGGTGCGGCACGTCGCATCGCTGCAGAGGCACTACGTCGACGTGGCCGGCGCGCTCGTCTGCGCCTCGAACCGCGCCGCCCACGTCTACGCCCTCGACGCCTGTGCGCTCGACCCGCGACAGCTCGCCGCCCGGCTCGACGCGGAGCCGTCGGTCGAGCTGGCGTTGTTCCGCGAGGGCGCGGAGGCGGTCGCCCGGCGCGAAGGGGAGGAGCTCCGCTTCGCGCCGCGTCCGCAGGGCGGCTTCCACGTTGCCGGGGACGCGTCCCTGCTCGCCCATCCGGACGCGCCGGCACGCGCCTGGGCCGCGCTCGCGAACCCGAACGCGGGCGATGTGCTCGTGTCCGCGACCGCAGGGTGGGAGTTCGCCGACCTCGGAGGAGGACACCATCTCGGCGGCGGCTCGCACGGCTCGCTCGTCGCGGGCGACTCCGAGGTGCCGCTGCTCACCGTCGGCGTCGACGGTGATCCCCGCAGCATCGTCGAGGTCGCTCCCACCGTGCTGCGGCATTTCGGCATCGAGGCTCCCGCGTACGTCCTCGGGCGCGCAGCCTGACCCGCCGGGGCTCGTCGACCGGTCAGCTACGCTCGCGCAACGTCATGGAGCCGACCTCCACCACTCCCGCTGCCGGCGCCGTGCGGCGGGTCGGCGACGCGCTCGGCCGCCGCAGCAACTGGGAGCAGCTCGGCAAGTTCTGCGCGGTCGGGGCGACCGGGTACGTCGTCAACCTCGCCGTCTACTCCACGCTGCTCGACCGGGTCGGGCTGCACTACATTCCCGCCGCGGTCGGCTCGTTCCTCGCCGCCGTCGCCAACAACTACACGCTCAACCGGCACTGGACGTTCCGCGGCGAGCGCGGCCACGTCGGCGCGCAGGGGCTGCGTTTCCTCGCCGTCTCCACCGCCTCCCTCGCCGCCAACCTGCTCGTGCTGCACGTGCTCGTGCGAGCGGGGCTGGGCGAGATCGTGGGGCAGGCGATCGCGATCGTGCTCGTGACGCCCCTCAACTTCGTCGGCAACAAGCTCTGGTCGTTCCGGCGCCGGCAGTGACTCGCGCGGCATGCGTCGCGCTGCTGGCGCTCGTGCTCGTCCCGGCCGCCTCCGCCGCGGCCCCCGTGACCGGCCCCGCCGGCGGGACGCGCGGACATCTCGCCGGTGCGCCGTTCGCGCCGGACACCGCCCCGCGGCTCACGCGCGCCCAGGCCCTCGAGCGCTTCCTCGCCACAGCGAAGGTCGCGCGCTGGCTCGACCGCTATCCACCGCGGCCGGCCACCGACGCGACCTTCGACGAGGCGACGCGGCGGTGGACGGTCAAGGTCTGGTCGGGTCGAGCCGGGCAGATCGCGCTCGGCAAGGTCGAGGACGGGGACGGGCGCGTGGTCGAGTCGTGGGTCGGGCCGCAGGTCGCCTGGAAGATGGCGCGCGGCCGCGACGGCGCGTTCGGCGGCAAGGTGCTGAACGCATGGTGGGTGTGGATCCCTCTCAGCGCGCTCTTCCTCGTCGGGCTCGCCGACCGCCGCCGACTGCTCTCGCTGCACACGCTCGACCTTCTCGTGCTGCTCTCGTTCGGCCTCTCGCTGTGGTTCTTCAACCGCGGCGAGGTGTTCCGGAGCGCGCCGCTCGCGGCGCCTCCGCTTCTCTACCTGCTCGTGCGCACGGCATGGATCGGCTTCCGCGGCCGGGGCCCGGCGCCGGGGATCTCCTGGCCCGTGTGGGCGCTGGCCGCCGCCTGCGTGTTCCTGGCCGGCTTCCGGGTCGGCCTCAACCTCGAGTCGCCGCGCGGCGTCATCGACGTCGGCTACGCCGGGGTGATCGGCGCCGACCGCATCCTCGACGGCCGGGCGCCGTACGGCCACATGCCGGTGCAGGACGGCCGCACTCCGTGCGGCCCCGCGGACGCCGACGGCGAGATCCGTGACCGCATCCAGCAGAACGGGCGCTGCGAGTCGTCGAACGAGCGCGGAGACACCTACGGCCCGGTTGCGTACCTCGCGTACGTGCCCGCCGTGCTCGCGCTCGGCTGGTCCGGCCGCTGGGACTCGCTGCCCGCCGCGCACGCCACGGCGATCGTGTTCGACGCGCTCGTCGTGCTCGGGCTCGTGCTCGTCGGGCGCCGCCTCGGCGGCAGCCGGCTCGCGGCGCTCCTCGCCTTCGCCTGGCTCGCGAACCCGTTCACCGCCTACACGCTCAACGCCAACAGCAACGACGCGATCATGCCGGCGGCGCTCGTGTGGGGCTTCTGGCTGTGCACCTCGCCCTGGGCGCGCGGTGCCGCCGTCGCCGCCGCCGCGTGGACCAAGTTCGCGGCGCTCCTCGTCGCGCCGCTGTGGCTGACGTACCCGGACGGCCTGCGGCCGCGGTCAGCGGCGCGCTTCGCAGCCGCATTCGCCGGGGTGTCCCTGGCGGCCTTCTCGCTGCTTCTGCTCGAGCCGTCGCTCGCCGGCGCGCTGCGCACGTTCCTCGACCGCACGCTCGGCTTCCAGCTCGGCCGCCACTCGCCGTTCTCGCCGTGGGACTGGGGCCAGTACCACGCGGCCGGCGTCCCCGACCTGAAGCTGCTGCAGCGGCTCGTGCAGATCGCGGTGCTCGCGCTCGCCGGCGTCGCCGCCGTGCTGCCGCGCCGCAAGGGCCCGCTCGAGCTCGCCGCGCTCACGGCCGCGATCCTGGTCGGCTTCGAGCTCGGTCTCACGCACTGGTTCTATCTCTACATCCCGTGGTTCCTGCCCTTCGTCGTGCTCGCGCTGTTCCTGCCGCGGCGGCCGGCGTGAGACCGCCGGCCCGGATCGCGCTCGCCGCAGCCGTGGCAGCCTGGACGGCCGGGGCGGTCGTCGCCCTCGGCGTCGAGGGCGACCCCGGTATCTCCGATATATCGGTCTATGCGCGCTACGGCGAGCGGATCGCCGCGGGCGACGTGCCCTACCGGGACTTCCGTGTCGAGTACCCGCCGGGTGCGCTCGTGCCGTTCGTGCTGCCCTCGCTCGTCAGCGACAGCTACCGCTCGTACGTGGCCGTCTTCGCGGCGCTGATGACCGTGGCTCTCGCGGCCACGGCCGCGCTCGTCGCGCTCGCGCTCGACGCCCTCGGCGCCGGTCGCGGGCGCGCCGGCGCAGCCGTAGGCGTCCTCGTCGGCGGCTTCCTGCTGCTCGGGCCGTTCCTGCTCACCCGCTTCGACCTGTTCGCGGCGGCCGTCACGGCGGCCGCGCTGGCGGCGCTCCTGCACCGGCGCGACCGGCTCGGCCCGGTGCTGCTCGGTCTCGCGATCGCGACGAAGATCTATCCCCTGGTGCTGCTGCCTCTCGTGGGCGCGAGGGCCTGCAAGGAGAGAGGGAAGATCGAGGCGGCGCGCCAGGTCGGGCTCGCCGTCGCGGCGGCGCTCGTGGTGTACCTGCCGTTCCTCGTCGTCGCTCCCGAGGGCGTCGCCCGCAGCGTCTGGCAGCAGCTCGGGCGGCCGCTGCAGATCGAGAGCCTCGGCGCCGCCGTGCTGCTCGCGCTGCATCACGCCTTCGGGATGGGACTCGCGTGGGCGTCGGGACACGGGTCGCAGAACCTCACCGGCGCCGTCGCCGGCGCCGCCTCCGCGCTCTCGACGGCCGCTCTCGTCGCGGCGCTCCTGCTCGTGTGGCTGCGCTTCGCGCGCGGCGACGTCGGGCCGGAGCGCTTCGCGCGCCATGCCGCAGCCGCGGTGGTCGGCTTCGTGGCGTTCAGCAAGGTGCTCTCGCCGCAGTTCCTCGTCTGGCTGTTGCCGCTCGTGGCGCTCGTCGGCGACCGCCGACGCCGCCTTGCCGCATCGTCGCTCGTGCTCGCAGCCTGCCTCCTCACGCGGCTCTGGTTCCCGAGCGACTACTGGGCGCTCGTGAAGGAGTTCGACCCGGCGCCGTCGTCGCTCGTGCTCGTGCGCGACCTCGTGCTGGTGGCGCTGTTCGTCGTGCTCGTCAGGGCCAGGGAACGCGAAGCGGCCGGATCGCCGTCGCCCTCCCCGTAGCGGCATCGCACTCGACGAGCACGCCCTCGATCCGCACGCCCCCGTCGGCGACCTCGAAGCGCACCGGCATGCCGGTGCGCATCCGCTGCGTCGCGAGCTCCGCCTTGACGCCGATGACGGAGTCGTGCGGGCCGGTCATGCCCGCGTCGGTGATCGCCGCCGTGCCTCCGGGCTGCACGCGCGCGTCCGACGTCTGCACGTGGGTGTGGGTGCCGATCACCGCCGTCACGCGGCCGTCGAGCCAGCGCGCGAGCGCGACCTTCTCGCTCGTCGCCTCCGCGTGCACGTCGACGATGACGACGGCTGCCCGGGAGCGCGCCTCGTCGACGAGGCCGTCGATCACCTCCCACATGCTGCGTGCGGGCTCGAGCGAGAGCGAGCCCATCACGTTGACGATCGCGACCGCGGTGCCGTTCGCCGCCTCCACGACGACGAGGCCGCCGCCTGCGGCGCCGGCGGCGAGGTTGGCGGGGCGTGCGACGCGCTGCGAGCCTGCCAGGTAGGACGCGATCTCCGGGCGCCGCCACGTGTGGTTGCCGAGCGTGATCGCGTCGGCTCCGACGGCGAGCAGGCGCTCGGCGAGCTTCGGGGTGATCCCGGCGCCGTCGGCGACGTTCTCGCCGTTGACGATGCAGACGTCGACGGCGAGCTCGCGCCGCAGATCCGCGAGTCGCCGCTCCAGCACCTCGCGACCAGGCCGGCCGACGACGTCGCCGACGAAGAGGACGTTCACTAGGGGAGCGAGCCCGCGGCGGGGTGGACCTCGATCGCCACGTTGTTGCCGCGGTCGCGCGCGACCGCGGCGAGCGCCTGCTGCTCGACCGCCGCCATGTCGACGACGGCGCCGAGCTTGGTCGTGCCCGCGAGGACGGAGGAGCCGACGGCGAGCGACGGATCGGCCCGAAGGTGCGAGAGCGAGACGACGACGGCAGGCGCCGCGCTCGGGCGGACGTCGATCCGCGATCCGTAGGCGCGGGCGTCGATGATCTCGTCGGAGATCGCGACGATGGTGCCGTCGACCGGGGAGTAGACGTCGGTGCCCGGAGCGGCGCCGACATCGAGGACGTCCGTGCCGGGCGCCCCGTCCAGCTGGTACCAGACCGGGCCGCCCGCGCCCGCGCCCGCGATCCTGCGCCACAGGCGTGCGAGCAGGCCCTCGTTCGCCTGGTGCCCGACGGGCTGGAGCTCGATCGCGTCGCCGGCGCTGCCGTGGAACCCGACCGCGGTCACCGCCGCGGCGGCGACGGGCAGCCGGATCGACAGGTTGCTCACCGTCGCGAGCACCTCCGGGTCGGGGGGAGCGTCGCTGGCCGCCACGGCGGGCACTGCCGTCACGGTCTGCGCGGCCGTGAGCGGCCCGTCGGGCCCGCCGGAGCCGAATGCGGTGAGGAGCAGCGTGACGAGGGCGAGAGCGGCGACGATCCCGATCACGGCGAGCCGTCGCGCCCGTTGCTGGGCGCGCCGACGGCGTGCGCGGAGACGGGCCGCTTGCCGGGAGCGCGGCGTGGCCATCGCAGGCCACCGTAGCGGACGCTCCGGCCCCTCTCAACCGCAACCGCCCGCGAGCAGAGCCCGAGACGCCGTCCGCGCGGGCGCTCGCGCCGCCGCGGGGGCGAGCTACGATCCCGCGCATGCCCGCGCCACGAGGCCCGACGATCAGGGTGCCGCGCTGGATCCAGCTCGCCGGGCTCCCGGTCGTCCTCGTGCTGGCGTGGCTGCTCGCGGGGACGCTCGGGCACGTGCTGTTCCTGTTCCTGACCTCGTCGCTGGTCGCGTTCCTGCTCAATCCGCTCGTCCGCGACCTGCAGCGGGTGCGGCTGCCCCGCGGCCTCTCCGTCGCGCTCGTCCTGCTCGTGTTCGCGGCCGGCGCGACCTTCGTCGCGCTCGCGCTCGGCTCCGTCGTCGTCGACCAGACGCGCTCGGCCGCCGAGCGCGTCGACGAGTACGTGACGGTGAGCGACGCGAGCGGCAAGACGGGAGCCGAGCACGACATCGGCCGGCTGCAGACGTGGCTCGACTCCCACGGCCTCGAGCGCGTCCAGATCCAGAAGCAGGCGACGAACTGGGTCGACAACCTCGGCGCGGGCGAGATCTCGAAGTACACGCAGGACGCGATCTCGTTCGCCCAGGGCGCGGCGTTCTCGATCGTGGTGACGCTCTTCAACCTCGTTCTCATCGTCGTCATCGCGATCTACATGCTGCTCGACATGCCGCGGTTGGAGGGAGCGATCGACCGGCGCTTCCCACCCGGGCAGGGCCTGCCGCTGACGCTGCGCATCGAGCACGCGCTCGCCGGCTACGTGCGCGGCCAGCTGATCCTGTCGACGGTGATCGGCCTCAGCGCGGGCGTCGGCATGTGGGTGCTCGGCACGACGGAGCTCGTGCCGGGCGCCGACCGCTATGCGCTGCTGTTCGGCGTCTGGACCGGCGTGATCGAGGTGATCCCGTACATCGGCCCGTGGCTGTCCGCCGTACCGCCCGTGATCTATGCGCTCGTCGCCCATCCGGTGTCGGCGCTGTGGGTCGCGGGGCTGTTCGTCTTCATCTACCAGGTCGAGGGGCACGTGGTCGTCCCCAACGTGATGGCGAGCGCCCTGCGGCTGCACCCACTGCTCGTCATCTTCGGCCTGCTCGCGGGTGGGGAGCTGTACGGCGTCGCCGGCGTGCTGCTGGCGCTGCCGACGATGGCGGCGACCCGCGCCGTCTGGGAGTTCTTCGGTGAGCGCGTGCGGCTCGAGCGCTGGGACGAGCGCGACCCCGTCGTGCCGGTCGAGGCCGGGATCGAGCCCCCGCGCGCGGCCGGCGGCGGGGCGTAGGCGCCGACGAGGCGCGGTCGCGGACCGGGTCTGACGTACGCTTCGGGCCGTGACGGCCTTCCCGGTCACCCGCCTGCGCCGCCTGCGGCGCACCGAGACGCTGCGCGCGCTCGTGCGCGAGACGCGGCTGTCGCTCGACGACGTGGTGATGCCGCTGTTCGCCTGCCCGGGCGAGGGCGTCGTGCGCCCGCTGGCGGGGCTCGACGGGATCGCGCAGCGATCGATCGACGAGCTCGTGCGCGAGTGCGGCGAGCTCGCCGCACTCGGCGTCCGCGCCGTCCTGCTGTTCGGCATCCCCGAGGAGAAGGACGAGCTCGGGTCGGGGGCATGGGACG
This sequence comes from Gaiella occulta, assembly GCF_003351045.1. Lineage (GTDB taxonomy): Bacteria > Actinomycetota > Thermoleophilia > Gaiellales > Gaiellaceae > Gaiella > Gaiella occulta. Next base: position 13,491 of record NZ_QQZY01000011.1, on the reverse strand, counting down.
CGAACGGCATCGTGCAGCGCGCCCTTCGCGCCGTCCGCGCCGAGGTGCCCGGGCTCACGCTCGTGACCGACGTGTGCCTGTGCGAGTACACGAGCCACGGCCACTGCGGCATCGTCCGCGACGGCGAGGTCGCCAACGACGAGACCGTCGAGCTCCTCGCGCGCACGGCCGCGAGCCACGTCGAGGCCGGCGCCGACGTCGTGGCTCCGAGCGACATGATGGACGGGCGCGTCGGCGCGATCCGCGAGGCGCTGCCGCAGACGCCGCTCATCGCCTACGCGGCCAAGTACGCCTCCGCCTTCTACGGGCCGTTTCGGGAAGTCGCCGAGTCGGCGCCCGCGTTCGGCGACCGGCGCGGCTACCAGATGGATCCGCCCAACGTGCGCGAGGCGCTGCGCGAGTGCGCGCTCGACCTCGAGGAGGGAGCGGACGCGCTGATGGTGAAGCCCGCGCTCCCCTACCTCGACGTCATCCGCGCCGTGCGCGAGCGCTTCGACTGCCCGGTCGCCGCCTACAACGTCTCGGGCGAGTACGCGATGGTGAAGGCGGCCGCGGCGGCGGGACACCTCGACGAGCGGGCGGCGGCGCTCGAGTCGCTCGTCGCGATCCGCCGCGCGGGCGCCGACCTGATCTTCACCTACTGGGCGAAGGATCTCGCGCGATGGCTGTGACGCGCTCCGACCTCTACCAGCGCGCGCGGAGGCTGATCCCGGGCGGCGTCAACTCGCCCGTGCGGGCGATGCGCGCCGTCGGTCTCGACGAGCCGCTGTTCATGCGCAGCGGCGCCGGCGCGCTGATCGAGGACGTGAACGGCAACCGCTACGTCGACTGGGTGCTCTCGTGGGGGCCGCTGCTCTTCGGGCACGCCGACGCGGCCACGCTCGCCGCCGTCGAGGAGGCGCTGCGGCGCGGGACGACGTTCGGCGCGCCGACCGAGGGCGAGGTCGAGCTCGCCCAGGAGATCGTCGACGCCGTGCCGTCGATCGAGATGGTGCGGATGACCTCGTCCGGGACGGAGGCGGCGATGAGCGCCGTGCGGCTCGCCCGTGCGGCCACGGGCCGCGACCGGCTGATCAAGTTCGCCGGCAACTACCACGGCCACGTCGACGCGCTGCTCGCGAGCGCCGGGTCGGGGCTGATGACTCTCGGCATCCCGTCGACGCCGGGCGTGCCGCGCGGCGTCGCGGGCGAGACGATCGTGCTCCCGTACAACGACGTCGACGCCGTCGCGGCTGCGGTCGCGCGCTACGGCGAGGGGCTCGCCGCGATCATCGTCGAGCCGGTGGCGGGCAACATGGGCGTCGTCCCGCCCGAACCCGGGTTCCTCGAGGCGCTGCGCACGCTCTGCGACGCCTGCGGCGCGCTGCTCGTCTTCGACGAGGTGATCACCGGCTTCCGCGTCGCGCGCGGAGGGGCACAGGAGCGGTTCGGCGTCAGGCCCGACATCACCGTGCTCGGGAAGATCGTCGGCGGCGGCCTGCCCGCGGCCGCGTTCGGCGGCCGTGCCGAGCTGATGGAGCGGCTGGCGCCGGTCGGGGACGTCTACCAGGCCGGGACGCTCTCCGGCAACCCGCTCGCCGTGGCGGCGGGCACGTCCGTGCTGCGGCGGCTGCGCGACCCCGCCGTCTACGAGGCGCTCGAGGCGCGCGGCGCGCGGCTCGAGGCCGGGCTCGCCCCGTTCGGCTGCGTGCAGCGGGTCGGCGCGATGATGACGCTGTTCTGCCAGGACGGGCCCGTCCGCGACGACGCCGACGCCGCCCGCTCCGACACCGAGCGCTACGGGGCGCTGTTCCGGCACGTGCTCGCGCGCGGCGTCTACCTGGCGCCGTCGCAGTTCGAGTGCATGTTCGTCTCGCTCGCCCACGGCGACGAGGAGATCGACCGCACGATCGAGGCCGTTGGCGGCTTCTTCGGCCACTGATCTCTGGGAGACGCTCGCCGCGGAGGCGGCGGCGGAGAGCGCGCTGTGGGCCGAGTCGCTGCGCCCCGGGCCGGGACGGGAGCGCGCGCTCGTGTTCTCGCCGCTCTGCGACCCGGCGTTCGCGCTCGGCGTGGAGACGATCTACGAGGGCTACCTGCTGCACTACGGCCGCTCGCGCCTGTTCGCTCCCGCCGACGACGACACCGCGCTGCTGCTCGGCGACTACCTCTACGCACACGGGCTCGTTCGCATCGCGGCGACCGGCAGCGTCGAGGCGGTGCACGACCTGGCGGAGCTGATCTCGCTCTGCGCCCAGGCGCGCGCCGAGGGCGGGCCCGGCGAGGCGGAGGCGTGGGCGGCGACCGCCGCGCGCCTCGGCGAGGGCGGCCTCGACGGCGCGCGCGCGGCGCTGCGCGACGAGCGTGATCCATCCGGTCTCGACGCGGTCGCGCGCGCCGCCGCCGGCGACGAGGCGGTCGAGCGCTCCTATGCCGCGCACGGCCTGCGCGTGGGGTAGCATCGCGGCGATGCTTGCTTCGCTGTGGTTTCTCGCCGACGCCGCCGAGGAGGGTCGCAAGGTCGTGCTCTCGATGCTCGTCGTCGGCCTCATCTTCGTCGCCGTGATCGCGCTCGGCGAGCTGACGCACTACGTGGCTGCGAAGCGCAGGGCGTCGAAGCCCGGCCGCATCCTCTAGCAGCGGGGCTCCGACGCCGGCGAGGAAGCCCTCGCGGCGTGCGATCGCGGACGTCCACGGTCTGTCGGAGAACACGTCCTCCTGCGAAGAGCGGACCCTGGACAGCGCCTGCCGCTGCACGCGTCCCTAGACTGGGCGTGCGTGCGCTCCCCCGCCTCCGACCTGCGCGAATGGATCGCCCTCCTCGAGAAGGAGGGCGAGCTCGTCCGCGTCGCCGCCGAGATCGACCCCGACCTCGAGATCACCGAGATCGCCGACCGCGTGGTGAAATCAGGCGGCCCGGCGCTCCTGTTCGAGAACCCGAGGGGCGCGCGCCACCCGCTGCTGATCAACCAGTTCGGCAGCGAGAGGCGCATGTGCCTGGCGTTCGGCGTCGAGCGGCTCGACGATCTGGCGCAGATGCTCGGCGAGATCCTCGAGCTGCAACCGCCGCAGGGCCTCGTCGACAAGGTGCGCTCGCTCGGCAAGCTGAAGTCGATCGCCGACTCGATGCCGAAGGAGGTCTCGAAGGCGCCCTGCCAGGAGATCGTGCTCACTGGCGACGAGGTCGACCTCGACGTGCTGCCGATCCAGCGCTGCTGGCCGCTCGATCCCGCTCCGTTCATCACGCTGCCGGCCGTGATCACGAAGGACCGGGCGACGGGCGTGCGCAACGTCGGCATGTACCGCATGCAGAAGATCGATCGCCGCTCGACCTTCATGCACTGGCAGATCCACAAGGACGGCCGCGCCGACCTGCTGGCCGCGCCCGACGGCAGGATCCCGGTCGCCGTTGCGCTCGGGCTCGATCCCGTCACCGCCTACTCCGCGAGCGCGCCGTTGCCGAAGCACATCGGCGAGCTCATGGTCGCCGGCTTCCTCAAGGGATCGGCCGTGCAGCTCGTCAAGTGCAAGACGGTCGACCTCGAGGTGCCCGCCAACGCGGAGATCGTGCTCGAGGGCTGGGTCGACCGCGACGACGTCGGCGTCGAGGGCCCGTTCGGCGACCACACCGGCTTCTACACCCCGCCCGAGGAGTTCCCGATCTTCCGCATCTCGGCGATGACGATGCGCCGCGGGGCGATCTACCCGTCGATCGTCGTCGGCAAGCCGCCGGCCGAGGACGAGTGGCTCGCCAAGGCGACGGAGCGCATCTTCCTGCCGGCGATCCGCATGAGCGTGCCGGAGATCGTCGACTACGACCTGCCCACGGCCGGCGCGTTCCACAACTGCGTCATCGTCTCGATCCGCAAGCGCTTCCCCGGCCACGCCCGCAAGGTCATGCACGCCGTCTGGGGGCTCGGGTTGATGAGCCTGACCAAGGCGGTCGTCGTCGTGGACGAGCACGTGGACGTGCACGACTACGAGCAGGTGTTCTTCTACGCCTGCGCGAACGTCGACCCGAAGCGCGACATCCTGCTCACGGAGGGGCCGATCGACCAGCTCGACCATGCCACGACCCTGCAGGCGTTCGGCGGCAAGATCGGTGTCGACGCGACCGCGAAGGGGCCGGCCGAGGGTGCGCGCGCGTGGCCCGCCGAGATCGAGATGAGCGCGGATGTGCGGGCCCGCGTCGACGCGCGCTGGGCGGAGTTGGGGATACCCGACGCGCGCGCCGGCGCCACAGTGCAGAATGAGGCGCGCGCTCGCACGTTGACACAGCTGTTACGTCGTTGACAGGGATGAGCGCGGGTGGGTTGAATGCCTGACGGGGAGCACAGCGTGAGCGACAGCACAGACGACAAGCCGCACGTCCCGGCGCCGAGCCTCTGGCCGATCGGCTTCGCCGTCGGCGTCGCGAGCGTGCTCGTCGGCCTCGTCGTGAGCTGGCCCGCGACGGTCGTCGGCGCCGCGCTCGCGCTCGTCTTCGGCGCGCTCTGGGTCCGCGACATCGCCTCCGCGCATGCTCCCGCAGCCGCAGCCGCGCCCGCCGCGGAGCCGGCCGCCGTCGAGGAGGAGCACCGCGAGACCTACGGCCGCGCCGGCTTCCTCTCGCTCGCCACCGTCGGCCTCGGCGGCGTCATCGGCGCGGGCGTCGCGCTCCCGTCGCTCGGCTTCGCCGTGCTGCCCTCGTTCGCGGGCGAGACGGTGAAGACGAAGGACGTCGACCTCGGGCCGATCACGAACTTCCCCGAGGGGACGTTCGTGATCGCCACCTTCATGGAGGATCCCGGGCTCGGCGAGGTCAGCCGCCGCACCGCCTACGTGCGCAACAACGGCCTCACAAGGGACAAGCAGCCCAGCTTCACGATCCTCTTCTCGCGCTGCGTCCACCTCGGCTGCCCCGTCCAGCCGAACGGCCCCATCCAGGAGCAGGACAGGAAGGAGTACACGCCGCCCGGCGGGCCCGCCGTCGAGCTGCAGCCGGTGCTGGCGGCCAGCTTCGGCTGCCCGTGCCACGGCGGCCAGTACGACGGCGAGGGCAACCGCACGGCGGGGCCGCCGGTGCGGTCGCTCGACCGCTTCGAGTTCTCGATCGTCAACGGCAACCTGATCATCGGTAGGCCGTTCAGCGTGGGCACCGTCGAAGGCGCCGGCGCCGGCGCGAGGATCGCGAAGTACCGCAGGGCGTATCCCGGTGTGCACGTCGACGGGATCGAGCGCTGGCTCTACCCCATACCGGTGCCGGGGTCCTGATCATGGCCAGGTCCGCACGCAGGGCGCAGCTCGAAGCGGCCGCCCTCGCCCCGCTCGACTGGGTGGAGGAGCGCACCGGCCTCGTCGGCGGGGTCAAGTACCTCCTCTTCCGCAACGTCCCGCGCGACGTCAACTGGATGCAGACCCTCGGGTCGGCGACGCTGACCGCCTTCCTCGTGCAGGCGACGACGGGCGTCTTCCTCGCGATGTACTACAAGCCCGACCCGGACCGGGCCTACGAGTCGATCCAGCACATCACGAACGACGTCACGCTCGGGTGGCTCGTGCGCGGCATGCACAAGTGGGGCGCCAGCCTGTTCATCATCCTCATGTTCCTGCACATGGCGCGGACGTTCCTGTTCGGCGCCTACAAGTACCCGCGCGAGCTGAACTGGATCCTCGGCGTGCTCCTGCTCGTCACCGGCATGGCCGAGGGCTTCACCGGCTACCTGCTGCCGTGGGACCAGACGGCGTACTGGGCGACGGTCGTCGGCATCAACCTCAACGCCACGGCGCCGATCGCCGGGCCCTTCCTGGCGCAGTTCCTGCAGGGAGGCGCGAACATCGGGAGCGACACGCTGTCGAAGTTCTACTCCATCCACATGCTGCTGCTGCCGGGTGGGATCATGGCGCTGATCGGCCTGCACATGTACCTCGTCGTCCGGCTCGGCGTCACCTCGCCGCCGTGGTCGAGGGTGGCCGCGGGCCGTCCGCGGCACGAGGGCGCGCCCGGTGGCGGGCGCGAGGGCCTCATCCGCGAGCCGGCCTCCGAGGAGGCGAGCTAGCCCCGTGGCGAGCAAGCTGAAGCAGGAGCAGCGCGCCGAGTTCAAGCGCTACAAGGAGGACGTGCAGAAGGAGGGCAAGCCCTTCTTCCCGTACGCGGTCTTCCACGACACGATCATGTCGCTCGTCGTCGTCGCCGTCATCATCGGCCTCGCCGTGGTGTGGAAGGTCACCGCCGACGGCACCGAGCCGGGCCTGCTCGGCCCGCTCTACACCGACAAGGCCGACCCGGGCACGACGAACTTCGTGCCGCGCCCCGACTGGTTCTTCTACTTCCTCTTCTACCTCCTGCGCATCTTCAAGTGGCCGGAGACGGTCGTGCTCGGCACCGTCGGCATCCCGACGCTGCTGCTCATCCTCCTGGTCGGGCTCCCGTTCCTCGACAGGCGCCGCGAGCGCCGCCTGCTGCGCCGTCCGGTCGCGCTCGTCGCCGCGGTCCTCGTCGTCGTGTCGATGGGCGTGCTGACCTGGAAGGGCGCCACCGCCGAGGAGGCCCTCGGCAGCGAGCTCGCCGCGAAGGTGCCCGCGTGGAGCCAGGCGCAGGGCTTCGCGGGCAACCCGAAGGCCGTTGCCGGTGCGAAGCTGTTCGCGCAGTCCGGGTGCCTCAACTGCCACGTCTATCTCGGCAACGGCGCCGGCAACCTCGGGGCGCCCGACCTCTCGGCCGTGGGGGCGAAGAACCGCGGCGCCGACTTCTTCAAGTCCTACGTGACGAACCCCGCCCAGTACGGGAACCGCGTGATGGGCTCGTACGCGTTCCTCGGGCAGGAGAACCTCGCCAATCTCGGCGCCTTCCTCGACGCCTCCAAGGGCCCGAAGAAGGGGTAGCCGCCTCGGCGCGCGGGGCGACCGCGTGCCGCGGCGCCGGCGAGCATCTACCCTGCGTGCGATGAGGGTGTTCCTCGGTGTCACCGGCGCCTCCGGCGCCCCCTACGCGGCCCGCCTGCTGCAGGCGCTCGCGGCCGCGGGCTGCGAGGTCGGCCTCGTCGCCTCTGCGGCGGGGATCGAGGTGATCGCGACCGAGCTCTACGGCGACGCCGCGCTGCCGCGCGAGGAGGTGCTCGAGCGCTTCGTCGGCGACGCGCGCGACCACGTCACCGTGTACGGCATCGACGACTACAAGAGCCCCTACGCGAGCGGCTCGGCGCGCGTCGACGCCTACGTCGTCTGCCCGTGCTCGATGTCCACGGTCGGCACGCTCGCCGCCGGCGCGATGGCGAACCTCATCCACCGCGCGGCGTCGGTGGCGCTGAAGGAGCGCCGCACGCTCGTGCTCGTGCCGCGCGAGACGCCGCTCTCGTCCATCCACCTGCGCGGGCTCGCCACGCTGAACGACGCGGGCGCCGTGATCCTGTTCGCGGCGCCGGGCTTCTACCACGGCGCCGAGACCGTCGACGACCTCGTCGACTTCGTCGTCGCCCGCTGTCTCGACCAGCTGGGGCTCGACAACGACCTCATCCCGCGCTGGGGCGCCCGATGACGCACGAGTCCGGCACGCTCGCGCCCGACGGCGTCCGCGCCATGTTCGACCGCATCGCACCCGTCTACGACGTCATGAACCGCGTCATGACGGCGGGGCTCGACCGGCGCTGGCGGCGGCACACGGTGGCGGCGGTCGTGCAGCCCGGCGAGCGCGTGCTGGACGCCTGCTGCGGCACCGGCGATCTCGCGCTCGAGGCCGAGCGCGAGGGCGGCATCGTGACGGGGCTCGACTTCTCCGCCGAGATGCTGGCCCGCGCGCGCCGCAAGTCCGACACGATCGAGTGGGTGCAGGGCGACGTGCTCGCGCTGCCGTGCCCGGACGGCGCGTTCGACGCCGCGACCGTCGGGTTCGGCGTGCGCAACGTCGCCGACCTTCCCGCGGCCCTCGCCGAGCTGCGGCGCGTGCTCCGGCCCGGCGGCAGGCTCGCGATCCTCGAGATCACCCGGCCGCGCGGACCGCTGCGACCGTTCTTCTCGCTCTGGTTCGACCGTGTCGTGCCGGTGCTCGGGCGGGTTCTCCCCGGCGGGCAGGCGTACACGTACCTGCCCGCCAGCGTGCGGCGCTTCCCGGGCGCCGAGGATCTCGCTGCGCTGATCGAGGCGGCCGGGTTCGAGGACGTGCGCTTCCGGCTCTTCGGCGGCACGATCGTGGCCCTGCACACGGCGACGGCACGGTGAGCGCGACGCTCGAGCGCGTGCGTGCCGCACCGGGCCTCGCCGGGTACCTGGAGGCGGTCGAGGAGCGGCTCTCCGCCGCGGTCGCGGGACACCCCGGCCTCGTCGCCGCGGTGGGAGCGGACGCGCTCGCCGCCGGCGGCAAGCGCCTGCGGCCGATGCTCGCCTTCCTGTCGGCGCCCGCGGGCGCGCCCTGGCCGGTCGCCGAAGGCGTCGCGGTCGAGCTCGTCCACATGGCGACGCTCGTGCACGACGACCTCATCGACCGTGCCCGCGTGCGCCGAGGGCGCGCCGCCGCGTGGACGGAGCATGGGCCGGAGGCCGCGCGGGCAGCCGGCGACTACCTGTTCGCACGGGCGTTCGCGGAGCTCGCCGGCCGTGGCGACGATCGGGGTGTCGCGATCCTGGCCGAGGCGTCGCTCGCGCTCGCCCGCGGCGAGGCGCTGCAGCGCCGGCAGCGGCACGACCCCGACACGACGGTCGAGAGCTACCTGGAGCGCTGCGCCCTCAAGACCGGGAAGCTGTTCGAGGCCGCGTGCGCGCTCGGCGGCGGCAGCGGCGACTACGGGCGGCTGCTCGGCGTCGCCTTCCAGATCGTCGACGACATCCTCGACTGCGCGGGCGACACGATCGAGACCGGGAAGGTCCCGGGCACCGACCTGCGCGACGGCACGCCCACGCTGCCGCTGCTGCTCGCCGCCCGCGAGGACGAGGTCGTGCGGCAGGCGCTCGCGGGTGGGCCGCTCGACGGAGCACTCGTGCGGGTCGCCGCCTGCGGCGCGTTGGAGCGCTCGCGGCAGGTGGCCCTCGACTACGCTAGGAGGGCGCGCGGGAGCCTCGACGGCGAGGCCCGCCGCGTGGAGCTCGAGGCCCTCGCAGACGCCGTCGTCGACCGCAACCGATAGGACAATGGCACTCCTCGACCGAACCTCCACGCTCGACCCGATCAGCGAGAAGATCGACGCCGGCGAACGCCTCGACTTCGAGGACGGGCTGACGCTGCTCGAGTCCGACGACCTCCTCGGCCTCGGCGAGCTCGCCGACCGTGCGCGGCGGCTGCGCGGCGGCACGGACGACGTCTTCTTCGTCCAGAACCTGTATCTGAACCAGACGAACGTGTGCCGCGTGAAGTGCAAGTTCTGCGCTTTCGCCGCGACGCAGAAGCAGGCGCATGCGTACACGATCTCGACGGAGGAGCTCGTCGAGGACGCGGTGCGTCAGCGCGAGCTGACCGGGTTCACGGAGATCCACATGGTCAACGGCGAGAACCCGCACGTGCCGTTCGCGTTCTACGTCGACACCGTGCGCGCCCTGCACGAGGCGTTGCCGGACGTGCACCTGAAGATGTACACGGCGTCGGAGATCCACCATATGACGAAGCTGTCGGGCCTGAGCCACGAGGAGGTGCTGCGCGAGCTCAAGGCGGCGGGGCTCGGCTCGCTGCCCGGCGGCGGCGCCGAGATCTTCGCGGACCGCGTGCGCCAGCTCGTCGCCCCCGGCAAGGAGCACCCGGACTTCTGGTTCGCCACGCACGACGCGGCGCACCGCATGGGCATACCCACGCACTGCACGATGCTGTACGGGCACGTCGAGACCTACGAGGAGCGGGTCGACCACATCCTGCGCCTGCGCTCCCAGCAGGACGCGAGCGGGGGATTCCTCGCGTTCATCCCGCTCGCGTTCCACCCGGAGAACACCGTCTTCGAGCGGCGCGGGTTCCGCCACACGACCGGCGTCGACGACCTCAAGATGCTCGCCTTCAGCCGCCTCATGCTCGACAACATCCCGAACATCAAGGCGTACTGGATCATGATGGGGATGCCGCTCGCGGCCGTCGCGCTGCACTTCGGCGCGAACGACGTGCAGGGCACGGTGATGCGCGAGGCGATCTTCCATGCCGCGGGCGCCCGCACCGAGACCGAGCAGAAGATCGAGCAGCTCGTCCGCTACGTGAGAGAGGCGGGTCGCACGCCGGTGCAGCGCGACACGCTCTACAACGAGATCCGGCGCTGGGACCCGTGATGCGCCTCGGCCGCATCTCCTACGTGAACATGGCGCCGGTCTTCCACCGGCTCGAGTACGACGTGGAGGAGATCACCGGCGTCCCCACCGCGCTGAACCGGATGCTGCTCGACGGGCAGATCGACGTCGCCCCGATCTCGTCGATCGAGTACGCGCGCAACGCCGACCACCTGCGCCTGCTGCCGCGCCTCTGCGTCTCGTCGGAGGGCGCGGTCGACTCGATTCAGCTCGTCACGCGCCTGCCGCTCGGCCGCGTGCGATCGGTCGCCGTGACGCCGGAGAGCGCGACCTCGGTCGTGCTCACGAAGGTGCTGCTGCCGGGCGCCGAGATCCGGCCGTTCGAGCAGGACGCCGATGCCAGGCTGCTCATCGGCGACGCGGCGCTGAAGAGCGCGTTCGAGGATCCGACGCCGCACCACGACCTCGGCCGCCTGTGGCTCGAGCGCACCGGCCTGCCGATGGTGTTCGCGGTGTGGGCCGCGCCCGAGCCCGTCGTCGAGGGGCTCTCCGATCTCGAGCACGCGCTCGTCGCGTCCGTGCGGCTCGCCCGCTCCGAGCCCGAGAAGCTCGCCTACGAGGCGAGCGCCCGCTACGGCTACCCGGCGGGCTTCCTCGCCCGCTACTTCGAGAAGCTGCGCTACAGCTTCGGGCCGCGCGAGCGCGCCGGCCTGTACACGTTCCTCGAGATGGCCCGCGACGTCGGCGAGCTCCACCACGTGCCGGAGCTGCGCTTCGCGCGCGACCTCCGGGTGCCGCTCTCGTGAGCACGACGGTCGACACGTCCACCGTTCGGCAGGTGCTCGAGAAGGCGCTCGACGGCGAGCGCATCAGCGACGACGATGCGATTACGCTGCTGCGCTCGCGCGATCTCGTCGCGGTCGGCCGCGTCGCGAACGAGATCCGCAACCGCAAGAACGACCCGGGCACGGTCACCTTCATCGTCGACCGCAACATCAACTACACGAACATCTGCGTCACCGACTGCGACTTCTGCGCCTTCTACCGCCGACCCGGCGACACGCGCGAGGGCTACCTGCTGCCGAAGCCGGTGATCTTCAAGAAGATCGAGGAGACGCTCGCGATCGGCGGCACCGGCGTGCTCATGCAGGGCGGCCACCACCCGGATCTCGGGATCGAGTTCTACGAGGACCTCTTCGGCTCGATCAAGAGCCGCTACCGCATCCACCTGCACTGCCTCTCGCCGCCGGAGGTGCAGCACATCTCCCGGCGCTCGCGGCTGACCGTGTGGGAGACGCTCTCCCGCCTGCGAGACGCCGGGCTCGACTCGCTGCCCGGCGGCGGCGGCGAGATCCTCGTCGACCGCGTGCGCGACATCATCGCGCCGAAGAAGACGAGCTCGGACGAATGGCTCGACGTGATGCGCCACGCGCACCGGCTCGGCATGTCGACGACCGCGACGATGATGTACGGCCACGTGGAGACGCTGGAGGAGCGCGTCGAGCACATGCGCCGCGTGCGCGAGGTGCAGGACGAGACCGGCGGCTTCCGGGCCTTCATCTCGTGGACGTTCCAGCGCGACGGCAACCGCCTCGACACGGTCGTGCGCGACGAGGACATGCCGACCTCGTTCGACTACCTGCTCACGCAGGCGGTGTCGCGCATCTACCTCGACAACGTGCCGCACATCCAGTCGTCGTGGGTGACGCAGGGCCTCAAGATCGGCCAGGTGGCGCTCGGCTTCGGCGCCGACGACATGGGCTCGGTGATGATGGAGGAGAACGTCGTCTCGGCCGCCGGGACGACGCACCGCACCTCGACGGACGAGCTCGTGCACCTCATCCGCTCGCTCGGCAAGACCCCGGTGCAGCGCGACACGCTGTACCGCGAGGTCAGAGTGTTTGCCTGACGGCCGTCCCGCCGGGCCGGTCGTACGGGGCGGGCGTCGAGGCATGTGGATCGTGTAAGGACTCGCCGGCTTGCGCGCCCGCCTCGGCTACCCTCGCAGAGGCCTATGGGACGCCGCCTCCTCGCCACCGGGCTCTTCGCGCTCCTGCTCGCCGCGCCGGCGGCCGCGCAGCCGCGGTCCCTGTGGCCCGGCGTCACCTACGAGACGGGGGTGCAGTTCACACCCAACGGCCCGGTTGCGATCAACGTGCTCACGGGGCCGCGTCCGGGGGGCACGACGACCCTCGCTCCCGTGCTCTCGAACGACACGCTCGTCGGCACCGAGACGCTGAGCGCGATGCAGCGCCGGCTCGCGTCCACGGCCACGACGGCGGGCGTCAACGGCGACTTCTTCTCGTTCGCGACAGGCGCCCCCAGCGGTGTGTTCATGCGCGACGGACAGGTGGCGAGCCCTCCCTACGGGGCCCGCTCGAGCGCCGGGGTGACGACGGACGGAACGCTCGACATCCGCCGCATCTCGTTCTTCGGCACCTGGCAGGGCACCGGTGTCAAGCGTGCGCTCGCGACGCTCAACGAGCCACCGCCGGCAAGCGGCGTCGCCCTCTACACGCAGGCGTGGGGGCCGCAGACGCCGGCGCTGCCCGGATCGGTCGCCGTGATCCTGTTCCCCTTCCCGGCCGCGGTGCCGAACGCCGACCTGCAGGCACCGGTCGTCGAGACACGGGCGGACGGAGGCGCCGTGCCGATCCCCGCCGGCGGCGCCGTGCTCGTCGCGCGCGGCTCGTCTGCCGCCGCGCTGACGGCCGAGGCGGCGGTCGGCTCGACCGTGACGGCGCGCCTCATCTTCAAGCCCGACTGGCCCGGCGTCGTCTCCGCCATCGGCGGCGGCCCCCAGATCGTGCGCGACGGCGCGCCGGTGTTCCGGGCGGGCGAGGCGTTCACCTCCAGCCAGCTCGGGCCGCGTACGGCGCGGACGGGCGTGGGCCAGCTCGCCGACGGGCGCATCGTGCTCGTCGCCGTCGACGGCCGGCAGCCCGGCTACTCGGTCGGGATGACGAACTTCGAGCTGGCGCAGACGCTCGTCCGCCTCGGGGCGGTCAACGGCATGGCGCTCGACGGCGGCGGCTCCACCTCGATGGCGTTCGACGGGGCGCTGCTCAACCGCCCGTCCGGCGGCGCCGAGCGCCCTGTCTCGACGGCGCTGATGTTCCTCTACTCCGGTGTCTTCGTGCAGCCGGCCGTGTCGGTCGTGTCCCCCGACGGTGACGGCGTCGGCGACCGCCAGTCGCTCCGCTACAAGCTCGTCCGCCCCTCGACGGTGAGCGTCACGCTCGTCTCCCCCGACGGCACGACGGCGTACGCGCAGACGGCCGATCTGCAGCCGGGAAGCTACGACGTGCCCTTCCCGCCCCCGCCCGTGCCGCCGCCCCC